>SLHB01000522.1 GCA_007136375.1 Candidatus Hydrogenedentota bacterium | reverse complement strand
CCGCCAAGGGCGCCAGTCCGTTCACCAAGGAGTTCGCGAACCACAGGGGAAGGGACGTGCCGAAACAGCGCTCCTGCCACTGAGACACCGCGGTTTCCAGGTAGGGGCGATGCTGGATGGCGTAGGCGGCGATCTCCTGGGCGTTGTCGAAGCGGGCGGCGCAGTGAGGCGGCTCCCCGCAAGGTCCGCTGTTCTCATCGCGCCAGGCGAGCACGAAGGAGAGAGAAACTTCGCCGCTGGGGGGCACACGCCGTTCGAGGCACATGGCGGCGGAGTCAGCCCGGCCGTGGGGCGCCGGTATGGATTCGAGCGCCCCATCCCGGCGGAAGGCGCGCCAGCCGTCGGCGAATTCCTCGGGGTCCGCGGGCCGCCAGAGGAGACCGGTCATCCCCCCGGCTTCGGGTTCTCCAGGCAACAGGACGAGTTCCCTGCCGACGTCCTGGCCGCCTCCGAACTGGAATCCCTCCAAGAGGCGCGGCGGCTCTTCACCGGGTTCGCGCTGCGGTTCACCGTCGGCCATGGAAAAAACGGGGCGAACCTGAACAGCGTCTCGGCTCCGGCCGTCCGGAAGGGCCTGCCACACGAGCATGGCCGACGCCCGGCGCGCCGTGGGCTCCGGGTTGCGCAACGTGACCGTGACAAACAGCACCGGCAGGGAAGATGCCTCGATGTCGAAAGGAATCACGGGGGCGAAGGCGGTCCAGACGATGTCCAGAGGCAAGGGTCCCCGGGGCGCATGGTAGCGCGCGGCGGGATAGGCGGGAAACCAGTCCATGGCGCCGAGACAGCCGTTGGCCGCGTGCTCCGCGAAGGGGCGGGTCTGCAAGATGCGAGCCAGGGGACCGTCGGAGGTCTCGGCGCGCACCGCTAGGAAGGCCGAGAGAAGCCGCAGCGCGTCCGCCCCGTCCCCTGGCGCGCCGGCGCGCGTCCAAAAGCGGCCGCTCGCGCCGAGGGCCGTCCATCCCGTGCCCAAGCCTCCCACCGGCACAAAGGCAGGCGCCCGGCGCGGCTCGGCCCGCCCCTCTCCGCGGCCCGTTTCCATTCAGCGCGGCCCCGGAGGGTTTTCGCCGTAGACGCCGCAGCGGCCGGTGACGTTTACGGCGCCCCATTTCCGGCTCAAGCGTCGAGCTCCTTGAACATCACGATGGCGTCCTCGCCCGTCTGGGGATAGTAGCCCCGCCGCACGCCCGCGATATGGAATCCGAGGCTGTCGTAGAGGTTTCGCGCCCGCCGGTTCGAGATGCGGACCTCCAAGGTTGCAATGCGCGCGCCCACCTCCACGGCCTTGTTCAGGATGAACTCCATGAGCCGGCGGCCGAGGCCCTGGCCACGGAACTCCTTCTTGACGACGACGGTAGTGATGTGAGCTTCGTCCAGCACAAGCCAAAACCCCGTGTATCCTGCAATGCGCTCACCAGCAAAGACCACGTAGAAATAGGAGAGTTTGTTGTTGAGTTCGTCACGGAACATGCTCCGAGTCCAAGGCTCGGGATACGCTTCATGTTCGATTTCGAGGAGAGAGTCGATATGCTCTTCCCGCAGGGGGAGAAACTCGAGGGCTTGCGGGGCGGGCTCGTTCATAGAGGGGCCGCGCGATCCCGCAGGGTCTCCGCCTGGGACTTGCGAAGGTAAACTGGCGCGGCAAGGGCGGGATCCGCGAGTTGGCCGGACTCGATGAGGCGGGCGCCCTCGAAAGCCACGGCGGAAGCCCGGGGCATGCCTAGTCCCTGAGCGACGAAGACGGCGCCGGGCACGGCTTCTTCGATGGCCGCCCGGTAGCGCCACGCGCCATCGCCGAGAAAGACGGCGCCAGGCCTAGCGCCTCGCAGCGCCTCGGAAACGGGCGCGGCGATGGGGCCCATGGTCTGGACGCGGCTTCCGTCAGGCTTCACGGCGTATACGGCGGCGAACACCTCGTTCATCCGCGCATCGAGCCAAGGGCAGACCTGGCCGTCCACGCCGGGGCAGAGCCACACCATCGCGTCCAAGGTTGGAACGGCGGCCAAGGGCAGCCGCGCCGCGAACGCCAACCCTTTCCACGCCGCCATGCCGATGCGAAGGCCCGTGAAGGAGCCCGGACCGCGGGAAACGGCGAGGGCGTCCAGATCGGCGAGGGTCAGCCCCGCTTCGTTCAGCGCCCAATCGGCCGTGGCCAACAGCCGCTCGGAATGCGCGCGGCCGCGGCGCACCACCGTCTCGGCGAGGATCTCGGAACCATCGCACACCGCGACCGTGATCACGTCCGTCGCCGTGTCCGCCGCGAGAATCTTCATGCCCCCCGCGCCCCCGTCGCTGCGGCCTCACATCTGGGGGACATCCTTAGCCTCCCCGGATTCGCCCCCAGCGCCCGCGGCGTTCTGGACCGATCCCGATTCGTCGATTCTTTGTTTCATGCGCTTGCCGGGCCGGAACGTTACCACGTTCTTCTCGGGCACGGACACTTTTGCGCCCGTCCGCGGATTCCGCGCTTCCCGCGGTCCCCGGGGCTTGACCTCGAAAATCCCAAAGTCTCGAAGTTCCCACCGCTCCCCCTGGGCGAGCGACTGCGCTATCGTCTCGAAGGCGCCATCAATAATGGCGGCCACCTCGTTCTGAGTCATGTCGACTTTTGTTGCAACCCGCATAACGAGTTCGCGCTTGGTCATAGTCACGGGGGCAACCCTCCTGACGCCACACGCGCGGCCCCGCGCCGCGCGCCGTTGACCGGCCCCGAAAACAGCAAAACAGCTTTCCCCATGAGCGCCGGCCCCGCCTTCGCACATCCTCAGCACTTCAGGACAGGGGACGGCGTTTCCACCCAAGACGCTCGCTCAAGGGACAGACAAAATGAAACCCCGCCGCGCTCACGATTGAATCCGCGGCATTATAGGATGCGCACCCTATGTCCGCAACCCGCGCCGGAGAGCGCCGCGCGCCATGCGCGCTTACAGCTCGAAAACGACCTTGCCCGAAGTCTTGCGGGCGGCCATCAATTCTTGCGCCTCGGTCGCCTTGTCCAGAGGAAAGGTGTGCCCCACCGTCACCCGCAGCACGTCGGAGGCAAGCCAGGCGTACAAGTCGTCCATGGCGTTCGCCATGGCCAGATCGTCCTCAAGGTAGGCGAAAAGATGGAATCCGGAAACGGTGTGATTTCCGAACAGCAGTTCGACCGCGCTGATGGAGCGGACATCGCCGCTGGCCGCCCCAATCACGATGAGACGGCCCCGGGTCTTCAAACAGCGCATGCTCTTATCGAAGACCTCCCCGCCCACCGACTCCGCGATAAGCCCCACGCCTTCGCCGCCGGTAATGGCCTTCACCTCCTCCTCGAAGTCCGCTTCCAGATAGTTGATGGGATGGTCGCACCCCAGTTCCCGGATGAGTTCGCACTTCGCTTCGGAGCTGCACGTGCCGATGACAATGGCGCCCGCCTGTTTCGCGATCTGCACCAGCATGACGCCAAGCCCGCCAGCGGCCGCGTGAATCAGGACATGCTCCCCGGCCTGAACGCCCGCCAGCGTCTTGAGGGCGTGGTACGCCGTCAGGTACTGGCACGGCAAGGCCGCCGCGTGAGCGTAATCGACTTGGTTCGGCTTCTGCAACAGGCGTTCTACCGGAACAACGGCGTATTCGGCGAAGGTGTGGGACGCCAAGGCCATGACTCCGTCGCCGGGACGCCAGCCCTCCACCCCAGGTCCCGTTTTCTCGATGACGCCCGCGAGCTCGAACCCCGCCACGAAGGGCGGCTCTGGCGCGCCCGGATACAGGCCCTTGCGCATCATGATGTCGGCGTAGTTCAAGCCGGCGGCGCGGACCTTCACAAGAACCTCGTTCCGCCCCGGCTCCGGCGCGGCGCCGTCCTCGATGCTAAGACACTCGGGACCGCCGTGGCCCGTGACAACAACCTGCTTCATATGCGCCGCTCCTCCTCGTGCCGCAACACCCGCCCACTAGGGGGGATTTGGCTTGCTTCAGGACAGACGGACGCAGCGCCGGCGATAACCGAAAGGATCACCCGGAACTTCCCGCCTTCAAATGCTCCGTGAGCCGGCGGATCACTGAGCCCGCGGAACCTTGCAAGAAAACATCCACCAAATCATGGGTAAAATCCGTGGGTTCTACGTTGATTTCGATGATTGTAGCGCCATTGTACTTCGCGATCTGCGGAAGACTCGCGGCGGGATACACCTGCGCCGACGTCCCCGCCACCAACATGGAATTGCATCCCATCGCCAAGCGCTCCGATTCCGCTAAAGCGTCCTCCGGGATGAACTCCTCGAACATCACCACGCCCGGCTTCATGAGGCCGCCGCAGGACCGGCACTTCGGCGGGATTTCCTGAATGCGGCTCCGCGTCAACGGCTCGGACCGGCCACACTCCAAACACACCATCTGGCGTGCGTTGCCATGGTACTCAATAACGCGTCTGCTGCCCGCCTCCTGATGCAGATTGTCCACGTTCTGAGTGATGACGGCCTGCAGATACCGCATCTCTTCCAAAGCGGCCAACCCCGTATGCGCGTCGTTGGGCCGGGCCTGCTCCAACATGGCGGCCCGTTCCTGCCACATCTTCCATACCTTCTTCGGATCGCGCAGGAAGGCGGAGTAGGCGGCGTATTCCTCCGGAGGATACTTGCGCCAGAATCCGCCGGGATCCCGGAACGTCGGAATACCGCTTTCCGCGGACACGCCCGCGCCTGTCACCGCGATAGCGCTGCCCTTGCGGATCGCCGCGGCCGCGCGCTCAAGCTGGCGCGCGTCCGGCGCTGGGATATCCTCACTTGGCCCCGCCGGTTTCAAGCCGTTCGAGTCCACCCATATAACTCCTTAGCGCGTCGGGCAACACCACCGTTCCGTCGGCCTGTTGCCCGTTCTCGAGGATAGCGATAAGCGTCCTGCCCACCGCCAATCCGGAACCGTTGAGCGTGTGAACGAATTCCGGCTTCTTCTCCCGGCGGAACCGGATATTCGCCCGGCGCGCCTGAAAATCCGTGAAGTTCGAACAGGAGCTGATCTCCCGGTAGCAATCTTGGCCGGGCATCCAAACTTCGAGGTCGTAGGTCTTCGCCGCGGCAAACCCCAGGTCGCCCGTGGACAACGTCACTTTCCGGTACGGCAACGCCAAGCGCTGTAGGATGGTTTCCGCCGCGCCCGTGAGCCGCTCCAACTCGTCCCACGAGGCCTCCGGTTTGCTGAAAACGACGAGCTCCACCTTGTTGAACTGGTGCTGCCGGATCATGCCTCGCGTATCTTTTCCATAAGAGCCGGCCTCGCTCCGAAAACAAGGCGTGTAGGCCACATAGCGGATGGGCAACTCTGTGTCGGCGAGGATCTCGTCGCGGTGCGTGTTCGTCAGCGGCACCTCCGCCGTGGGGATCAACCACAAGTCGCGGTCCTCGATTCGAAAGGAGTCGCTGGCGAACTTCGGCAGTTGCCCCGTCCCCTCCATGCTCGCCGAATTCACTGCGAAAGGCGGAAGCATTTCCGTATAGCCGTGCTCCGCGGTATGAGTGTCCAACATGAAGTTGATGAGCGCCCGTTCAAGGCGCGCGCCCGCCCCGCGGTTCAGGACAAACCGCGCGCCCGACAGCTTCGCGGCCCGGTCGAAATCCAGGATGCCCAGACCCTCTCCGAGCGCCACATGGTCCTTGGGCTCGAAGTCAAAGGCGGGGCGTTCGCCCCATTCAGCTTCCAACCGGTTCGCGCTCTCATCCGCGCCGTCGGGCACGGACTCATGGGGGATGTTCGGCACCGTGAGCCATTCGGCCCGCAACGAATGCTCGGCCTCCCGGACGTGCTCCTCCAAGGCCTTGACCTGGGCGCTGACGTCCTTCATCGCGGCGAGGGCGGCGGAGGCGTCTTCCTTGGCCTTCTTGAGCCGGGCGATCTCCTCCCCCGCTTTGTTTTGCTTGGCCTTGAGCTGCTCCATCTCGTGGAGCGCCTTACGGCGTTCCTCGTCGAGGTGAGTGACGCGGGCAAGGTCTAGATCCATATGGCGCCGGGCGAGGGCGTTTTCGACTTGGCCCGGATCGTCCCGGAGCAACTTCATATCGAGCATTCGGCGCGGTTCCCCTTCTGCAAAACAGAACTCATGGACGGGCGTTCTTCGACGCGCGCGGCGCGGCGCGGATGACGGAAACGCAACGGTTTCAACGGATGGTGCGAAACAGATCCAGGATCCGCTCCAATTCATCGAGATCAAAATATTCGATCTCAATCTTGCCCTTCTTATTGCCGCTGTGCCTTAGCGCGACCCGCGTGCCCAGGGTCCGCCGCAATTCGTCCTCTACATTGGCGATGTTCGGATCCTTCTCGGCGGCTTCTGGGCCTCCTCCCGGCGCGGGGGGATGGAGCATGGCGTTGACCAGGCGCTCGGTTTCCCGAACGGACAAGCCCTTCTTGATCACGCGATCACAGGCGGCGCGCTGCTTCTTGGGATCCTCCAACCCGAGCAAGGCGCGGGCGTGGCCCATGGTAAGGGCGCCGTTGGCCACCTTGTCCTGGACCTCATCCGTCAAGTGCAAGAGGCGGAGCATGTTTGTGACAGTGGTCCGCTTCTTCCCCACTTCCTGGGCAAGTTCGTCCTGAGTCCACCCGAACTCGGCGATGAGCAGTTGATAGGCCTGGGCCAGTTCAATGGCGTTAAGGTCTTCCCGCTGGATGTTTTCAATGAGCCCCAGCTTGAGCATGTCATCGTCGGACACATCGCGGCAGATGGCCGGGATCGTCTCCCGTCCGGCCATAATGGAGGCTCGCACGCGGCGCTCGCCGCTTACCAACTCGTAGCGGTCCTCGCGATAGCGGACAATTACTGGCTCTTGGACGCCGTCCCGGGCGATGGAGGCGGCGAGCTCTTCCAGGTGCTCTTCGTTAAAGACTTTGCGAGGCTGCTTCGGATTGGGCTCGATGGCCTGGGGGTCAAGGTCCAGAATCTGATTCGAAGCGGGCGGTCCGCCGGCGCTGACCTCGGTCCTATGCTCCGTCTGCCCCCCCTGCTCCTCACCGCCGGGTATAAGGGCGTTTAACCCCCTCCCGAGCGCGCCCTTCTTGGGGCTAGCCATATCCGACAATCTCCCTGGCCAGCGCCGCGTAGGCCCGCGCTCCGGCCGCGCGGTTGTCATAGAAGATGACAGGTTTGCCGTAGCTCGGCGCCTCACTGAGGGTCACGTTTCGTGGAATCACCGTCTGGTACACCTTTGCCCCAAGATAACGGCGCACATCCGCCACCACCTCGTTGGCGAGGCGGGTGCGTTGAAACATGGTCATGAGCACGCCTTCCAGGGTAAGCCGGGGATTGAGGGTGTCGCGCACCCGCTTAATCGTCCCCAGCAGTTCCGTCAACCCTTCCAAAGCATAGTACTCACATTGCAAGGTGATCAACACGCCGTCCGCCGCGGCCAGGCCGTTGACCGTCAAAAGGCTCAGGGAAGGCGGACAATCGATAAGAATGAAATCAAAATCATCCCGGACCTGCTCTAGACAGTCGCTCAATCGGTGTTCGCGCCGCTCCACGTGCACCAACTCCACTTCCGCGCCGACGAGCTGGCGGTTAGACGGGATGAGCCGAAGGGCCGGGCCGCCCAGTTCCTCTTCACAGGGCGTGAGCATCACGCTATCCACGGCGCTTCCATTGAGCATGACGTCGTAGAGCGTCCGCTCGATGGCGTTCTTGTCCGTGTAGCCGATCCCGCTCGTGGCGTTGCCTTGCGGATCCAGATCCGTCAGCAAGACCTTCTTGCCCAAGGCCGCAATGGCCGCGGAAAGGTTCACGGCCGTGGTGGTCTTCCCCACCCCGCCCTTCTGGTTCGCTATGGCTACAATTCGGCCCATGGATTGGTCAATTTTTCCCGCTGAGTGCATGGAAACCGGCCGAAGACGCATCGGCAGAGATGTCCAGGCCCGCCCTTTCCCCCGCCCCGGCGTATGATACGCGCGGGGCCGCGATCTTTCAATGCGGGCCGAGCTCCGAGCGCATCACCCTGTCCCCGTTGTGACGGCGCCGGAGTGGGCTCGGGGCGGAACTTCACATTTACATACGACACACCACAACACTATTCTTATAGATACAAGATTTTGCACACCCCTCCCCCTTCGGCGTTGGGTGCGCGTATGCGCTGAGGCGGATTGGCCGAAGCAAACTGAACTCGCCCCCGCCGGCGGCGAACGCGCCGGGCGGTCGTCCCTTATGACTGAAGGGTGGACACCTACTCCGTGCGGATGACTTCGATGGGGATCTTGGCGTTAATCTCGTACAGGTCCGGACGCCTGTCCCGGAAGGGGCGGACGCTGCCCAGCTCCCGCTGCTGGGCCAAGGCGCCGAGGTCCAGCTCGCTGAGCACCACCGTCTCCGTGTTCGGATCGGACTGGGCCGCGATACCGTTGGAAGGAAAGGCGACGTCGCTCGGCGTGAAGACGACGGCCTGCCCGTAGTTGACGAGGAAACTCTTGACGTGGGACATGTTGCCCACATTGCCCGCCATGACCACGTACATGACATTCTCCACCGCCCGCGCCTGCGCGGTGTAGCGGACCCGGTTATAGGCCTTGTACTCGTCCGTACTGAAAGGGACGAAGATGGCTTCGACCCCTTGCAAGCTCAGGAGGCGGGGAACCTCGGGAAACTCGATGTCATAGCAGACCTGGATGGCGAATCGGGCGAGGCCCGTGTCGAATATCTTGATGTCTTCCCCAGGTTGAATGCCCCAGTACTTGCGTTCGCCAGGGGTGATGTGAAGTTTGTCTTGGGTGTAGACGTTTCCGTTGGGCGTAAACAGATGGGCCACGTTGAAGAGCTGGTCGTCGCGCAATACCGGCGTGGATCCACCGATGATGTAGAGCCCATACTGGCGGGCGAAGTGGGTGAACATCTCAATGTAGCGGTCCGTGTACCGGGCCAATTCGCGGACGGCTTCCCGCGTTTCCAGGTCGGGCCGCAGGATGCTGAAGAGCTGGGAGGTGAAGAGCTCGGGAAACAAGACGAAGTGGCTGTGGTAATCGTCCGCGGTCTGAACGAAGAACTCCACCTGTCCGGCGAACTCCTCCCAGGAATGGACCCGGTTCATCTCATACTGGCACGCGCACACGCGGACCTTGCGCACGGGCTTCCGGATAGGCGCGCCCGCGATCTTCCGCAGCTCGGGCTTGTAGTCCGGGTTTGGCATCTCCAGGAAGGTCGCATAGTTCAGGCTGGCCTTGTCGCTGAGGTAATCCATATGGATGCCCCGGACCTTGTACCCCGCCTTTAAGTGGGCGTTGAGGGCCATGTCCTTCAGCTCGCCCTTTATGACCTTGTCCACATACTCCTCGGCGGTCATCCGTCCGGCGTAGTTGCGGTAACCGGGAATGCGCCCCCCGGCGACCATGCGCCGGAGATTGAAACGCCGGATGATATCCTTGCGTCCTTCGTACAAACGCTGGGCCACGCCCTGTCCCCGATAGTCCGGGTGCACGGCGATGTCGGCGCCGTAAAGCGTGTCGCCGCTGGGAGTATGGTTGCTAAATGTGCCCATGCCCGTGATCTCGTCGTAGGCGTGCCACGGCGAGTCATCGTCCAACTGGACAATCAGGGAGGCCGCGTATCCGACCACCTTCCCGTCCACTTCAGCTACAAGCTGCCCTTCCGGAAAGGCCTCCATCTGCATGCGGTACAAGCGCTCGTCGCACAACGACTCCTGAGGGAAATTGGGGTAGGACGCCTGCTCAATATTGACGATGGCGGGGATATCCTCCTCACGCCATGGCCGCACCGTGACGCGATCAGCCAGCGAGCCGCCGCCCTTCTTACCCGTCTCCATGGAAGCGCTTGCGCCCGCCTTCGCGCCTTCCGTGGCGGGTGAGCGTGATTGGTGGTCTGTCATCGGAACTCCTCAGTTAGTGTGAGCCGCGGGGGCGCATGTTTCGGCAGAATGACGAACGGCGCGAAGGCGCGCTCCGCGGCCGGAGACTTTCAACGAGAGACGCCGCCTTCCAAGGCGTTGTCCCGGGTATCAAACATTCTTAGGGAACCCCATGTTCCGAGGGAGGGACGCAGCCGCCGGAAACGCGCGCGGCGAGCCCCATTGTACCGTTGGAAGGCCGGGCGGCGCCAAATTGCCAACAAGCGGGGCTTTCCGGTAGTGTGAAGCGAACCGGCGGGAGACTGGCGGGGGCCAACTCACGGGGCCCGGCGGGGCGGGGCGGATAAGGGGCGGAACCCGACGCGTTTGCTTGGTTTGCTGGCAAGAGGAGAGCAGTATTCGATGATCGATCTCACCCAGGTCTCAAAACCCACGGACTGGTCGAAAGTGCGCAGGGAGATCGAAGAGAGTTTGACCCGTATGCTCGGCTCCGTGCCGGCAGAACGGACGGAACTGCAAATCAAAGTCATGGACGAATCGCAAGGCCCCCACTACGTCCGCCGCCGGATCAACTATTTCGTGGAGGAGTGGCAGCGCGTCTCGGGCTGGCTGTTCATACCCGAAGGCCGGGATGAATTCCCGGGGCTCGTCTGCTGTCATGACGCCACGCCCCAAGGCAAGGACGAGGCGGCGGGCATAAGCGGCGATCCCCGCTTAGCCTTCGCGCAGCACTACGCCGAGCTCGGGTACGTAACCCTCGCGCCCGATTGCATCACCGCGGGCGAGCGCGTCACCCCCGGCCTGAAGCCCTACGACGCCAGCGGGTTCTACAAGGACAACCCGGACGCAAGTCTGCTGGGCAAGATGCTGTACGACCACAGCCGCGCTCTGGATGTCTTGGCGGAAACAAAGCAGGTCGATCCCGCCCGGATGGGCGCGGTCGGCCACGGCCTGGGAGGCACCAACGCCTTGCTCCTCGCGGCCATGGACGAACGCGCCCAGGCCTGCGTCGCGAGCTGCGCTTTTACACGGTTCTCCGACGACCCCGATCCGGCGCGTTGGGCCAACGCCAACGGCCTAGCCTCGATGCCGCGCCTGCAAGACGCCCTCGACGCCGGCGAACTGCCTTTTGACTGGGAGCACGTTCTTGCCTTGGCCGCGCCAAGCGCGGTCCTCCTGCTCACGGCCCTCAATGACCAGATGTTGCCAAAGACGAGCAGTTGCAAGGAAGCCGTGAAGCAGGCCAAGCACATCTACAAGCTGCTGGGCGCGGCGGGGGCCCTAGAGAACTACACCCACAAGGATGGGCGGCAAGTCGCGAGCCTAACGCTCCAAGTGGCCGACGAATGGCTGGATCGTTGGCTTTAGGATAACTGCTCACAGCAATAGCCGGGGGAAACAGGGCGTTGGGCTCGCGAACGAACGCGAAGCCCGCATCCGCCGCCTCGCCATCCGAAGCCCACTCCCGCGGCAACCACGGAGAAAAGCATGACCGAGCACGAACGGGTCGGCGTTGTATTGCTCAACACCGGCACCACATCGGCGCCAAAGCCCGCGGAAACACGGGAGTACCTGCGCGAATTCCTCTCGGATCCCCGTGTCTTGGACATTCCAGCCTGGAAGCGGTGGCTAATCCTGAACCTCTTCATCCTGCCGAAGCGCTCCATCAGCTCTGCGGAGGCGTACGCGGCCATTTGGACCGACGACGGTTCGCCGCTCTTGGTCATCACGCGGCAGCTCAAGGCGGGCTTGGAGGAACGGCTCCCGAACGCCACGGTGGAGATCGGGATGCGTTACGGCGAACCGTCGATCCCCGCGGCGTTGGATCGCGTGATAGACGCCGAAGTGGACCGGATCATAGCCGCCCCCCTGTTTCCCCAGTACTCATCCGCGGCGAACGGATCCGTGTTGGAGGCGGTGTACAAGAACCTGGCGGAGCGGTGGAACGTTCCCCCGCTCTCGGTGCTCCCGCCTTTCTACGCGGATCCGGGCTTTCTAGACGCCTGGACCAAGGTCGCCGGCTCGGCCCTTGCGGACTTCGGCCCCGATCACGTCTTGTTGAGCTATCACGGCCTCCCTGAACGCCACGTCCAGAAAAGCGACCCCACGGGCCAGCATTGCCTCAGCAAAGAAGACTGCTGCGCCCAGCCCGTGAGCGCCAACCGCAACTGCTACCGGGCGCAATGCGTTTGGACAAGCCAATGGCTCGCGGAACGGCTCGGCCTCGCCGCCGACGGCTACACGACATCCTTCCAGTCCCGGCTGGGATCGGATCCCTGGATCCAACCGGAAACCGACCAAGTTGTCCCAGGCCTCGCCAAGAAAGGCGTCAAACGCCTGGCGGTAATCTGTCCGGCGTTTACGGCGGATTGCCTGGAGACCATCGAGGAGATTGGAATGCGGGGGAAGGAGGACTTCATCGCGGCGGGAGGCGAGGACTTCCTT
>SLHB01000397.1 GCA_007136375.1 Candidatus Hydrogenedentota bacterium | reverse complement strand
GCCTCCGCCCCGGCGTCCCCCGTGCTTCAACACCGTGGACTTTCTCCCGCTCCCGAGGGTTGCACGTTCTCCAAACACGCGATTTCCTCGCGGATCCGGGCAAGCGCCGTTTCCGCGGCCGCCTCCACTTCCGGGGCGCGCGGCGCCCCGTGAGCGAAGTCGCGGCCCTCTATGCCATACACCACGCATCGTGGCGGCAGTTCGTCCAAGATCCGCGCGAGGGCGAGGGCCTCGGCCACGCCGAAGGCGTGAGTGCTGTAGCGAAAGAAGCCCGTCGGGACCGCATCCTCTACCGTATCAAAGCGGTGAACCGTTCCCGCCGCCGCGCCGGACGAGGCCGCGTCGACAATGAAAACGGCGCCGTATCCCTTCCACAGGCTCATGAGCACGGTCCCTTCGCCCGAAGCCTCGGTCACGTCAACATGGGCGGGCAGTCCTCCTTCCGACGCAAGACGCCGCACGGCATAGCGGCCCACGCTGTCGTCGCCGCCGAACTCCGCGCCCACGCCCACCACGAGGACCGCCCCGCGCTTGCCTGACGGCCCTTCCCCGGCGCCGTTACTCACGTTCGACATGGAGCTTGAGAAAGTGGGTCGCGCACGAGATGCAGGGGTCGTAGTTGCGGACCGCCTGTTCGCAACGCCATGTGAGATCTTCGTCGGACAAATCGGCGTATTGGGGCAGGAATTCCCAGAGATCTTCCTCAATGGTCCGTTGGTTCTGCGAAGTTGGCGGGACAATCACGGCGCGCTGGATGATTCCGTCTCCGTCAATCGTATAGGTGTGATGGCAGATGCCGCGGGGCGCTTCGGTGCAGCCGGAAGCGCTTCCCGCCTGGGGCTCCACCTCCACGCTGGGCCGTTCGGGCTCCACATAACCATCCACGATGCGCAAGGCTTCGGAGATGGCGTACACCGTTTCAACCCCGCGGACTAGGAGGCTCTTGAAGGGATTGGCGCATGTCTCGCCGAGGCCGGCTTCCCTGGCAGTTTGTTGCGCCGCCGCGGTAAGCTGACCGTGATTCAAGTTGTACCGGGCAAGAGGGCCGACAAAGTAGGCGCCCCGGCCCACGGCCGCCGCTTGCAGGGCGTGGGAATGGGCCACATGCTCCTCCCGGAAGTGCTGGCCGAAGTCGTCCACATCGATGTCGACCCCCCGGTTGGAGACAAGGCGTCCTTCACAGATGGCGTATTCATCCGGGTGGCGCATGGCGACGAATTCGTAGTCCCGCTCGAAATCGGGAAACTCGAGGGTGGACGCCCATTTGGTGAAGGCGGCGCAGGTCTCCAGCGCCCATTCGAGCTCGCCGCGCATGGCCTCCAGTTCATGGCGCGCGGGCGCGCGGTAGAAGCCGCCGACACGCATGTTGATGGGGTGAATCTCCCGGCCGCCAACGAGGCTCATCAGCTCGTTGCCAATCTTCTTCATTCGGAGGGCGTCTTTCACGATCTGCGGATGGTCCTCCGCCATCTTGAGGGCGTCCTCGTAGCCCAGGAAGTCCGGAGCGTGCAGCATGGCCATGTGCAGCACGTGGCTCTCAATCCATTCCCCGCAGTAGATGAGCCGGCGCAAGTCCCGAATCGGCTTTTCCACCTCGACGCCGCAAATCCGCTCCATGGCGTTGATAGCGCTCATCTGATACGCGATGGGGCAGATGCCGCAGATCCGCGCGGTAATGTCGGGGGCCTCCGTGAAGTGGCGTCCCTTGAGAAACGCCTCGAAGAAACGGGGCGGCTCGAAGATCTTCAGCTTCACGTCCTGGACCGTGCGATCCTTGAGCCGCAGATACAGCGCCCCCTCTCCCTCCACACGGGCCAGATAGTCCACCTTGATGATGCGGCTCTTCTTCCGGGCCGCCGGTTGCTTCTTTCTAGGCGTCATGGATCTCGCTCTCCCGCCGGAAGGCCTCCGACCACGCGTTGAAGGTGCGGTACACGCGCGTTAACTGCGGATCGTCCATGCCCAACGCTTGGAGTTGGGCGCTGCACGCGGCCGTGTTGGGCGTCTCCATCGGCCCAAAACACCCGTAGCACCCCCGGTTGTACGCCGGACACAGGGCGCCGCACCCCGCCTGAGTGACAGGGCCGAGACAGGGAATCCCTTGGGCCACCATGACGCAGGGCGATCCGCGCCGTTTGCACTCCACACACACGCTGTACGTGGGCACGTTGGGCCGCCGGCCCAGGAGAAAGGCGCCGATGACTTCGACGAGCTGCGTCTTGTTGATGGGACAGCCCCGCAACTCGAAATCCACGAACACGTGGTAGGAGATGGGCGTGGACGTGCTCAGGGCCTCAATGTGCTCCGGCATGGCGTAGACGGCCCTGGTGAAATCCTCCACGTTCGCGAAGTTTCGCAAGGCCTGGATGCCGCCGGCGGTGGCGCAAGCGCCGATCGTCACCAGCACGCGGCTTTGGCGGCGCACATGTTGAATGCGCTGCGCGTCTTCCGGCGTGCTCACCGAACCTTCCACCAGGGAGACATCGTAGGGCCCCTTCACGACGGCGCGGGTGGCCTCCGGAAAATACGCGATCTCCACGGCGCCCGCCACGTCAAGCAGTTCGTCCTCGCAATCGAGGAGGCTAAGCTGGCACCCGTCGCAGGAGGAAAACTTCCACACGGCGAGCTTGGGCCGTTGGCTCCCTTGCGTCTTCTTAGCCATGGCTTAGATCTCCCAGACGTTGAGCAAATGTTCGATATCCGTGTGGCGAAACACCGGGCCATCCTTGCACACAAAGTTCGGGCCCCACTGACAGTGGCCGCAGAAGCCGATGGCGCACTTCATGTTCCGTTCCATCGACAGAAAGATGTCCTGGGAATCGACGCCGCGCCGCCGAAACTCGTCGACGGCGTACTTCATCATGACTTCGGGTCCGCAGATCATCGCCACGCAGTTTCCGGGATCGAAAGGCGACCGCCGGATCAGTTGGGTCACCACCCCCACGTTGCCGCGCCAGGTTCCCGTGGCGCGATCAACGGTAACGTAGACGTCCACATCAAAGTTGCCGCCCCACTGCTTGAGCTCCCGCTTGAATAGAATGTCGGAGGGCGTGCGCGTGCCGTAGAGCAAGACGGCCTTGTTGTAATGGGCGCGGTTGCGGAGGATCTCATACATGGCTGGACGCAGCGGGGCCAGGCCGATGCCGCCCGCGACGAACACAACGTCCTTTCCGCGGGCGTGGTCCGTCGGCCAATGCGTGCCGAAGGGGCCGCGGACGCCGATGACATCGCCGGCGCGGAGCTTCTCCATGGCTTTCGTTACGCTGCCCACCGCGCGGGTCGTGTGCTGGAGGGTTTCCGGCGTGCCAGGATTTCCGCTGATGGAGATCGCCACCTCGCCCACGCCAAAGAGGTACAGCATGTTGAACTGGCCCGGCGCGAACCGCGGCGGACGTCCGCCATCGGCCGCGGCGAGATCCAAGGTAAACGTGTCATGGGCTTCCCGGCGTTGCCGTTGAATGCGATACGGCGCCGGCAACATGGGCTCCGCCATCGACGCGGCGCCGCCATCCGCAGACGCCGGGCTAGAAACCTCCGGTTTCGTGGCGTTCCTTGGCATCCCCTGCCCCTTTCTCCGTTGCGGAACGGGTCCGCCGGTTGCGGCAAGCCCGCGCGTCCTAATTCTTGTAGACGTCCAGCAGTTGGAAACGGGCGGCGTGAAGCCGCTCGCCAAACACCTGGGTGAAGCGCTTGAGCATCTCGTACCCCAGACAGCAATCGGCGTCGAACGCCGCGCGCAGCTTCTCTCCGTCCAAGGCGATGGTCTCGGTGGCCTGAAGCGCATGACCATCGAAACACCAGCGGTAGGGCGGCACCAGCCAGGACCAACCCAGAACGCCTCCCTCGCCCACGGTCTGCACGACTACGTGGCCCCGTCGGGGTTCATGGACCGTGACCGCCACTTGCCCCTTGTGTATGAGATGACAATGATTGGCGGGCTGGCCCGCGCGCATCACGTAGTCGTCCATGTCATAGCTGCTGAGCGCGGCGCACTGAGCCAAAGCGCTCAGTTGCTCTTTGGACAGTCCCCGGAGAAAGGGATGCTGCTCCAACATGGGCTCCATGGCCTCGTTGCCTGTAGGCGTCATCTCACTCTCCTGTTCGCGTTGGCCCGCCATGGGCCTCTTGCAGCAACCACGCTTCCTCGGTAATGTCGATCCCAACGGGACACCAGGTGATGCAGCGTCCGCAACCCACGCAGCCGCTCGACCCGAATTGGTCGTGCCAGGACGAGAGCTTGTGGGTCATCCACTGCCGGTACCGTGACGAGGCGTCCTTCCGTACGCTGCCGCCATGGACATAGGAGAATTCCATGGTGAAACATGAGTCCCAGACCCGCTCGCGCTTGGCGGTTTCACCGGTCATGGCCGCGCTGTCATGGACCGTGGAGCAGAAGCAGGTTGGACAGGCCATGGTGCAGTTGGCGCAGCACAAACAGCGTTTCGCCACCGCCTCCCAGCGGGGGCTTTCCGGATTGGCCGCGAGGAGCTCGCGGAGGCCGTCCACGGGCATCTGGCGGCCCATTTGATTGGCGGCGGCCTCGACGGCGGCCGCGGCGGCGGCGCGCTCCGCCTCGATGGCTTCGCGTAGCTCCAGTTCGTCCAGGAGGCGCTCGCCCTTCTTAGTCCCCGCTTCAACGGTGAAGTAGTGACGACCGTCCTCGGCCACTTCGGTCAAAGCGAGGTCGTACCCGCCTTGAGCCCTGGGGCCCGTCTCCATGGAGGCGCAGAAGCACGTTCCACCGGCCCGCCCACAGTTCACCGCAATGATGAAGGCGTTGTTGCGGCGGACCGCGTAGGCGGGGTCTGGATGCGCGCCGTCAAGGAAGACCTTGTCTTGGATGGCGATGGCGTGGAGTTCGCACGCCCGCACGCCCAGAAGCGCAAACTTGGGCGGCGTCTCGGAGGGTGTTTCAAAGGAAAGGCGGCCGTTGTCCCGGGACGCTTGCCACAGGACGGCCGTGGGTGGATAGAGGTATCTCTTCCAGGTGTGAAAGCCCGCAGTGTAGTCGAAGAGACGGCCGTGGTCCTTGTGGTGGAGCCGGTAGCGCCCCGCCTCTTGCTCATCGGCCCAGCCCACGGGAAGGTCCCCCGCGGAGCGCACTGGCTCATAACCGATCACGCCGTCCCGGCGGACTGGACCGATAACCTGGCGCCCATGCTGCTGGAGCGCCTCTAGCAGGGTGTCGAATTGCGCCCGCTCTAGCACATGCATAAGGCACACGCCCCCTTCCTGGCATAGCGGAAAACAGGTTCCCAACCAGGGCCGCGCACTTCCACGCGCCGCGGGGAAGCCGCGCCTCCCGCTCAGTCCGCAACGTGTGAGCAATTTTCGTGCCGTGGCGGCCTAACGCCGCGTCAGAGGCCTCAAACCGTTGCCGCACAATCGCTTAGGTCCACCCCGCGGCTGTCCCTTAGGCAGGGTAAGTGCGCAATGGGGCAGATCTGGACGGAGCACATCTGTCCCGGATGACAGCCCCGCAAAACCTCCACGGCGACGGCGGCGGCCCTACAATCCCAGACACTTCCGGGTCCGCTCGAACACTTCTCCGGGCTTCCCCACGGCGGGAATGGTCCGCAACAGCCCCCGCTCCTCGTAATAGGCCACCAGCGGCGCGGTGCTCCGTTCATAGGCTCGCAACCGGACCCATACAGCCTCGGGTTGGTCGTCCGGGCGCCGGTACAACTCGCCCCCGCAGACGCCGCATTTTCCCGGAGACGGAGGCGGGTTGTGCTCCAAGTGGTAGACGGATTTGCACTGCCGGCAGGTGAGGCGTCCGGAAATACGCCGGACGATGTCCTCGTGGGGCGCGTCGTAGTAGAGGACGGCCGTGAGGTCGAGCCGTTGCTCCCGCAGGATGCCCTCCAGGGCGTGAGCTTGCGCCAGCGTCCGGGGAAATCCGTCCAGAAGGAAGCCGCCCGGACAGGCGACGCACCGCACCCGTTCCCGCAGAAGGGCTATGACCGTGGCGTCGGCCACCAACCGGCCCTCGCTCATGGCGCTCAAGGCCTCGCGCATGGCCGGCGTGCGGTCTTCTTCGTCCAACTCCTGGGCGGCCCGGAAGATGTCGCCCATGGATAGATGACACGCGTTCAGCGCCTCTTTCAGATGCTCCGCCTGCGTGCCCTTGCCCGAACCCGGCGGCCCCAAGAGCAGCAGTCTGTAGATCTTCCCAGCGGGCGCCGCGACAGGCGGACAGACGCCCGCGCCGCCAAGAAACCACGCCGCCCGCTCTCCGTGCGTATTCATGATGCTGTGCCCTTTGGTCTCACTTTCGGCCCTTTCCCGTATGTTGCTCATGCAATTTCAGCGAAAACTATCTTTTCCCTAGCAATTTCCGCGCCGAAAAGCCCGGCGAACGCGTTTTCTCTCGCGCGCGTTCAGGACAGATCTGTTCTTGGCATAACTGCGCACAGGACACTCCAGTATCGCCCGAGCCCCACCCGGTTTCTCTGGAAATCCCCTAAAAAACGGGGAATTTCTGGCTATTTCCGCGTCACGCCCCCGTAAGAGAGGACTGGCATCAGAGTTGCGCTATCCCTGTCGCGCCGGTGTTTGCGCCGGCTTCCGGATTCCGTGAACTAACGTGCTGATTGGAAATCGCGAGACGCATGGACATCACACAAGTTCTGATTGCGGGCGGGTTCATGGCGGGGCTGGGCACGTTGTTGGCCAGCGTTCTCGCCGTGGCCAACCGGAAGCTTTATGTCTACGAAGACCCGCGGATTGACGAAGTGGAAGAAATGCTCCCTTCGGCCAATTGTGGGGCGTGTGGACAGGCTGGGTGCCGCGCCTTTGCCGAGGCGGTTGTGAAAGGCGCCGCCACGCCGGGCAAATGCACGGTCAATACACCTAGCATGACGGAGGCCATTGCGGCCTACCTTGGCGTGGATGCGGGCCAGGAAGAGAAGCGCGTGGCGCGTCTCGCGTGCGCCGGCGGCGATCATGTCGCCCGCACCCGGGCGCGATACGAAGGCCTGCCAACGTGCCGCGCCGCGGCGCTGGTGTCCAGTGGCGGCAAAGGCTGCGACTGGGGCTGCCTGGGGTTGGGGGACTGCCAGGCGGTGTGTGAATTCGGCGCGATTACGATGGACAAGCACGGCTTGCCAGTGGTGGATATACAGAAGTGCACGGCTTGCGGCGACTGTGTGGAGATCTGCCCGAAAGGGCTTTTCTCCATACATCCCGTAAGCCACCGCCTGTGGGTCGCATGCAAGAGCTTGGAAGAGGGGGACGCGGCCGAGGCGGAATGCGAGGTGGCGTGCACGGGGTGCGCCCGGTGCGCGGCGGATGCGCCGGCGGGTCTCATCAGTATGGTCAACGACCTCGCCGTGATCGACTATAGCAAGAATCACCTGGCCTCGCCGGCCTGCATCCAACGGTGCCCCACCGGCGCCATTGTGTGGATCAATGAAAAAGAGGGCGTGATCAAGGGCAACGCGGCGAAGAAGATCCACCGGAAGACTCCCCTGCCCCTAGGGTAGCCCAAAGCAAGCACTCCGAAATCCGCGAACTCGCGGGTTTCGCTATTTTCCGGGGATGACCCGCCCGTTGCGGAGGCACATGACGTGAAGCAGAAATCCCGCACATTCAAGTATCCCGGCGTCCGTGAAGCCATGGACGGCAATACGGCCGTAATCGCTTGCGAACGGGAGGCGAGCGACGCGGCCGGCGCCTATCCCATCACGCCCTCAACCCAGATGGGCGAGTATTGGGCCGAAGCCGCCGCGGCCGGCCACATCAACATTTCGGGCAGGCCTCTCCTATTCATTGAGCCGGAAGGCGAACACGCGGCCGCCGCCGTCACCGCCGGCTTCTCCATGACGGGCCTCCGCGCGACGAACTTCTCGTCCGGCCAGGGCATCGTGTACATGCACGAGTCCCTATACCCCGCCGTGGGCAAACGGCTCACCTACGTCCTGAACGTGGGCGCCCGGGCTTTGACCAAGGCCACGCTCAACGTCCACGCGGGCCACGACGACTACCACGCCGTCGACGACACGGGCTTCTTCCAGCTATTCGGCAAGAGCGTTCAGGAAGTCTGCGACCTGAACATCATCGCCCACCGGATCGCGGAGCTCGCGCTAAACCCCGGCTTGGTCGCGCAGGACGGCTTTCTCACCACGCACCTCATTGAATCCCTGGTCCTGCCCGAACGGGAACTCATCGCGGAGTATCTGGGCAAGCCCAGCGACATCATCGACACGCCCACGCCGGCCCAAAAGATCATTTACGGCGAGAAGCGCCGGCGCATCCCCGAACTCTGGGACGTGGACAACCCCGTCATGGCCGGCGTGGTCCAGAACCAGGACAGCTACATGCAGAGCGTGGCCGCCCAGCGCCCGTTCTTCTTCGCCCACGTCCGTGAACTGGCGGAGCAAGCCTTCCAGGAGTATTACGACCTGACCGGACGCCGTTACGCTCCCGTCACCACGTACCGGGTGGAGGACGCGGACTACCTCATCGTGGGCCAGGGCAGCCTCATCCCGAATGCGGAGGCGGTTGCGGACTATCTCCGTGAGACGCGGAACATCAAGGTGGGCGTGGTCAACATGATCATGTTCCGGCCTTTCCCCGGCGAGGTGGTTGGCAAGATCCTCAAGGGCCGCAAGGGCGTCACCGTCATGGAGCGCACCGATCAGCCGCTGGCGGAGGACTTGCCCCTCATCCGCGAGATCCGGACCGCCCTCGCTAAGTGCGAGGAAAACGCCCGGCGGGGCAACGGAAGCCTTCCCTATCCCCAATATCCGGCGTACAAGCAGCCGAACGATCTGCCCCCCATGTACTCGGCGTGCTATGGGCTCGGCAGCCGCGACCTCCAGCCGGAAGCCATCATCGGCGCCGTGGAGAACATGCTTCCGGACGGCAAACAGCGGCGGATGTTTTATACCTCGGTCGAGTTCGTCCGCGACAAGCCGTACACGACGAAGCAGGAGATCTACCAGCAGCAGATTCTGGAGCACTACCCGAACATCGGGGAGTTGTCCGTCAAGGGATCGGAGAACCCGAACCTCATGCCCAAGGACAGCATCACGGTTCGCTTCCACTCCGTGGGCGGCTGGGGCGCCATCACCACGGGCAAGAACCTGGCCATGACGCTCTTCGAACTGCTGGGGTACCACATCAAGGCGAACCCCAAGTACGGCTCCGAGAAGAAAGGCCAACCCACCACGTACTATCTTTCGGCCGCGCCAGAGCCTATCCGCATTAACAGCGAATATTTCTACGTGGACGTGGTTCTTGCGCCCGACCCCAACGTATTCGGCCACAGCAATCCACTGGCGGGCCTGAAGAAGGGGGGCAGCTTTGTCATTCAGAGCTACCGCGAGTCGCCGGACGCGGCGTGGAACGACATTCCGCCCCGCTTCCAGAAGATCATCGTGGAGAATGACATCCGGGTTTTCTTCCTCGACGCCTTCAAGATCGCCCGGGACGAGGCGAGCGACGCCGACCTCCAGTTCCGCATGCAAGGCATCGCGTTCCAAGGCGCCTTCTTCGCGACGTCCCCTGTCATGGAGCAAGCCGGTCTGACGGAAGAACAGCTCTTCAAGTCTATCGAGCAGCAGCTTGAAGACAAGTTCGGCGCCAAGGGACGCCGCGTCGTCGAGGACAACCTCCGCGTCGTGCGGCGAGGCTTCGACGAGGTCCGCGAGATCAAGGAAAAGGCGCTGAGCACGGACACGGCGCCCGCGCTCCGCAAGCCGGAGCCCCTGCCGGTCATGCTGAAACACATGCCCGAAAGCGACGCGGCGGCCACAGACATTCACCGCTTCTGGGAGCAGACGGGCTACTTCTACGCCACGGGGCAAGGCGGCGACAACCTCACCGATCCCTTCATCGGCATGAGCTGCATCCCCATGGCTACGGGCGTTTTCCGGGACATGACCACCATCCGCTTCGAGCATCCGGAATGGGTCCCCGAGAAGTGCACGGGCTGCGCCAAGTGCTGGACCGTGTGCCCGGATTCGGCCATTCCCGGCCTGGTGAACAAGCCCCAGGAAGTCTTCGACGCCGTTATCGGCCGCCTGGAGCAACAGGGCCATTCCATCGCCCACCTGCGCAAGGCCACGCGAACCGTCGAGCGCAAGCTCCGCGCCCACATCGAAGCTGGCGGCGAGAGCAGCAACGTCATTGCTCAAGTGGCGGAGGCCATTGGCGAGACCAAGGCCGAGAGCAACCTTGGCTCCGATGAGCAGACGCAATTCGAACGGGAGCTCGACCTGTTCTGGAATGAGATCAAGGACTTCAAGTTCGCCATCACCAAGCCCTTCTACTCCGTCAAGGAGAAACAAGCCAAGGGCAATGGCGGACTGCTCTCCATCACCATCGATCCGTACGCCTGCAAGGGCTGTAACGAGTGCATCGCGGTGTGCGAGGACGACGCGTTGCGGGTCGCCACGCAAACGTCGGAGTCGGTGGAAACGCTGCGCAGGAACTGGGACTTCTGGCTGAGCTTGCCGAACACCGCGCCCGAATACATCTTGGTCGACGACATCGACGAAGGCGTGGGCACGCTGGAGACCCTGCTCCTCGACAAGACGGTGTACAAATCCATCACCGGCGGCGACGGCGCCTGCCTTGGCTGTGGCGAAAAGACGCTCATGCATCTCTTCACCGCCACCGTGGAAGCGCTCATGCAGCCCCGGGTCAAGAAGCATGTGGCCTACATCGAAGACGTCATCCAACGTTTGGAGCGCCACATCCGCCTGAAGCTGTCCGAGTCCATGGACGTGAGCAACGTGGACGCGATGCAGGACGCCATCGAAGCCCACAAGGACCAGGATCTCACCCTGGCGAACCTGTCCTCCGCGATGGACCAAGGGCGCGTCACCCATCCCATCGACAGCCAATGGTTGAAGCGCGCCAGCGACCTCCTGGCGAAACTGCGGAAGCTTCATTGGAAGTACACGCAGGGCGTCACGGGAACGGGAAGGGCCAGCCTAGGCATGGTCAACGCCACGGGCTGCACCTCCGTTTGGGGCTCCACCTTCCCCTTCAATCCCTACCCCTTCCCCTGGACAAACCATCTCTTCCAGGACTGCACATCCATGGCCATGGGCGTGTTCGAAGGGCACATGAGCAAGATGGCGGAGGGTTTCAAGGCGCTGCGCATGGCCGAGCTCGAACTGGAGGACAAGTACAATCCAGCGGAGCACGACGACTTCTTCCGCCGCTTTGATTGGGAACAGTTCAACGACGAAGAGTTCCTGCTGTGTCCCCCCGTCGTGGCCGTAGGCGGCGATGGCGCGCTCTACGACATCGGGTTCCAGAACCTGTCGCGCATGCTCATGACGGGCAAGCCCATCAAGGTCATGGCCGTCGACACGCAAGTGTACTCCAACACCGGCGGCCAGGCCTGCACGTCCGGGTTCTTCGGCCAGGTCTCCGACATGGCGCAGTACGGCAAGGCCCAGCACGGCAAGGAGGAAATCCGCAAGGAAATCGGCCTTGTCGGCATGGCCCACCGGACGAGCTTTATCCTTCAGGGAAGCATGGCAAACACGTCCCACGTGATCGAGAACATGATCCGGGGATTGAACAGCCGCCGGCCGGCCGTCTTCAACGTCTACTGCCCCTGCCAGCCGGAACACGGCATCGGCGACGACATGTCGGCCCATCAGTCCAAGCTGGCCGTGGAGTCCCGGGCCTATCCGCTGTTCTCTTTCGACCCCGACGCGGGCGACGAGCTGCCGGAGATGTTCAACCTGGACGGCAATCCCGCCTTGGAAGACGACTGGCCCGCGTACACCCTCGAGTACCTGGACGACAACGGCAATCCCGGCAAGATGGAGGTCCCGCTGACGTTCGCGGACTTCGCGGTCACCGAGGTGCGCTTCCGGAAACAGTTCAAGAAGGCGCCGCCGGACACGTGGAACGACGACATGATCCCCCTCGCCGAGTTCCTGGAGCTGGACGAGGATGAACGCGACGGCAAGTACCCGTTCATCTGGGCCGTGGACCGGAAGCAGCGTCTGAGCCGGCTCATCACCGCGGCGCCCATCGTGCACGCTTGTGAGGATCGGCGACAGTTCTGGCGTTGGCTGAAATTCCTCGCCGGCGTTAAGGAAGAGACGGACGCGGGCGCCGTGGAAGAGGCGATTCGCCGCGACGTTATCCAACGGATCACCCAGGGCCTGTTCGAACTGAGCGGCAACAGCCAAGCCGGCCACGCGCCATTGCCCACGCCCACGGCGGCGTCCCAAGGGACCGGTGGCGTCAACGGCGGCGCGGCGGGTCCGGCGGCACAAGAGAGCGCTCCGGCG
>SLHB01000271.1 GCA_007136375.1 Candidatus Hydrogenedentota bacterium | reverse complement strand
CAACAAGCGCCTGGCCACCGTCTACGTCCTCAAGGACGACCTCAAACAGCTCTGGAACTTCACCTGCCCCCAACAGGCAAAGCAGTTCTGGCGGCAATGGCGCAACCGGGCCATGCGCAGCGCCATCGCGCCTCTCAAGGCCTTCGCCCGAAAGCTCGAAGGCTACATCGACGGCGTCCTCTCCCACTGCCGCCATCCCCTGCACACCAGCATCCTGGAAGGCGTCAACAACAAAATCAAAGTCATCAAACGCATGGCCTATGGATACCGCGACGATGACTACTTCTTCCTCAAAATACGGCAGGCTTTCCCCGGAAATGGGTCATGAACCAAAATTTTGGGGGAAGTCCTGGGGGCTGGCCGGGGGCTGTACGCGTGGGGGTTCATCTTGTATAGTGGCGGGCGCGCCCCGATCCGGAGGCGCGTCATCCTCGAAAATCTTCCGGCGGCCCGGCGCGGAAGCGCGGGAGAAGCCGGTCTCCAACATCTTGAATTGCGCGGAAAGGAGAGGTCTTCATAATGGAAGCACGCGAGCTAGGCAAGAGCGCTCTTGAACTCCCCGTCATATCCTTTGGCGCCTGGGCCATTGGCGGGTGGATGTGGGGCGGCGCCGACGAGAAGGACGCCATCCGCGCCATCCAGCGCGGCGTCGATCTCGGCGTGACCTGCATAGACACCGCCGCCATCTACGGCATGGGCCACAGTGAAAAGCTCACCGGGCAGGCCATCGCAGGCCGCCGGGACGAGATCATTGTGGCGACCAAGTGCGGGCTCCGCTGGGACTTGGAGGAGGGGCAACTCGCCATGGAAAGCGCCATGCCCGACGGGACGCCCTGCAAGATATTCCGGAATCTGCGGCCCGATTCCATCCGGCATGAGTGTGAACAGAGCCTGAAGCGGCTCGATACCGATGTCATCGACCTGTACCAATGTCACTGGCCCGATCCCACGACCCCCATTGACGACACCATGGAGGCCTTGCTCGGCCTCCAGCAGGAGGGCAAGATCCGCGCGATTGGCGTCAGCAATTTTTCCGTGGACGACATGCGGGCCGCCACGAAGACCGTCACTCTGGCGAGCGATCAACCCAAGTACAATTTGTTGGAACGGGCCATCGAAGCGGACGTGCTGCCCTTCTGCCGGCAGGAGAATATCGGGATCCTCGCGTACAGCCCCATCGCCCACGGGCTTTTGACCGGCAAGATCACCATGGACACGCAATTCGGCGAGGATGACCACCGTCACCGGCAGCGTTGGTTTCAACCGGAAAACCGCCGGAAAGCCCTTGAATTTCTGGAGAAAGTCAAGCCCATCGCGGACGGACACGGCGTGACATTGGGGCAATTGGCCATCAATTGCGTCATTTGTCAGGAGGGGATCACGACGGCCTTGGTCGGCGCGCGCAACGCCCAACAGGTCGAGGAAAACGTCAAGGCCGCCAGCTTTCGCTTGAGCGCGGACGAGCTCACCACACTGCGAGCATTGGCGGAGGAGCTCGGCGAGCCCGTATAGGCGGATGAGCGAAGCCGACTCCCCTGGGGCGCCGCCCCGGCGCCAGGACTGGGGGAGAGGCAAGGGAGGGAAGAGCATGGAGGCGAGCAACGCCGCCGGAGCGGGGGAGCTCCACGGAGAGCGGGGCCCCCTGCGCATTGAACGGGTCCAATGCTTTCCGGTCCGCTACCCGATTCAGGGACAGTTCCGGTTCTTTCAGGGTCCCGGCGCCGCGGGGGGACGCCCCTCCGTGATCATCAAGATCACGGCCGCCGGCGGCGCGGTGGGCTGGGGCGAAAGCGTGCCCCTGCCCCGGTGGAGCTACGAGACGCTCGAAGGCGCGCTGGCCGCCATCCAACAGTATATCGCCCCCGTCATCATCGGACGGGACGCGTTCGACTTGCACGGCCTGCATAAGGCGATGAATCAGGAGATCGCCAACGGCGCCACCACGGGGATGCCCATCGCGAAGGCGGGCGTGGACCTCGCGCTCCATGATCTCGCCGGAAAGGCCCTCGGCGTGAACGTCGCCCGGCTCTGGGGCCGCGCCCCCGGCGACGAAGTGCTGCTCAGTTGGACGCTCAACCCGAAATCCCTGGACGACGTGGAGGCCTATGTCGCCGAGGGCCGGGAGCGCGGCTTTGCCCACTTCAACGTGAAGGTCGCGCCTGATCTAGAGTACGACGTGGCCTTCTGCCGCGCCGTGAAGCGCCTGGTTCCCGATGGATTTCTCTGGGCCGACGCGAACGGCATGTACGATCTGGCTACGGCCAAACGCGCCCTCCCCAGGCTTGCGGCCGAGGGAGTCCCGGTGCTGGAGCAGCCCATCGGGATCAACCACCGGGCGGGATACCAAGAACTACGGGGCATGAACATCCTGCCTATCATTGTCGACGAAGGCGTTGTGTCCCCGGCCGATCTCCTAGACCTCATCCGCCTGGCCTGTTGCGACGGCGTCGCGATGAAGCCGGCCCGCTGCGGCGGGCTCGGGTCCGCCGTGCGCCAATTGCAGTTGCTGGAGGACGCCGGGATGCTGTTCCTGGGCAGCGGCCTCACGGATCCGGACCTCTCCCTGGCGGCGTCGCTCATTCTCTATGGCGCCTTCGGGCTCAAGTATCCCGCCGCGTTGAACGGCCCGCAGTTCCTGCGGGAAAGCGTCCTCGCGGAGCCCTTCAAGCCTGTCAACGGACGCCTGCCCGTCCCGCGGGGGCCAGGTCTCGGCGTTGAAGTGGATGAAGCCAAAGTGCAAGACTTGATGGAGCAGGGGCGGCGGCGCGCATTCACGTGCATCGTCTCCTGAAGGAGGCGAATGTTTCATTACTGGACGCGCGCCCGACGGATCTGGACCGCGGTTCAACGCGAAGGAGGGAGGCAATGGCTAAGCGCATCCGTAACTTGTTGGGCCTGGCGGCGGCCGTGGCGCTGGCGGCGCCCGCGTACGCCGGATTCAGCCTGGTGGACGACGGCGTGGGCGTGACGGTGCTGGAGGACGGCGAGCCGGTGTTGGTGTACAACCACGGCGTTGTCGAGCCCGAGGCTGGCGGCGAAGACTTCGCCGAACAGTACCGTCGCGCCAGCTACATTCATCCCCTCTACAGCCCCGGTGGCGATGTCATCACCGAAGACTTTCCGGGCGACCACCCCCACCACAGGGGCGTGTTCTGGACCTGGCCGCAAATCCATCACGACGGCGAGCATATCGAT
>SLHB01000231.1 GCA_007136375.1 Candidatus Hydrogenedentota bacterium | reverse complement strand
CGCAGCTTTACACTTGATCGGCCCCAGCGTTTGCCGTGGAAAGCGCGCGCGGCCTGCGGGTTAAGCCCGCGGGTTAACCCCGAGGCCGCCCGTTGCGTTCTAGAGAATGACGGCGCGAGGCCCCGCAAGTGGGGCCCCAAACGCGCTTCAGTCACTCATGGCCCTCCTCTTCCCTGGTTCCCCTGGCGGTTTCGCCGCCAGGGGAACATGTTGCGCGGCCGTCCTTCGGCGCTCAGTGCAAGGCGATGAAAGGAATCGCCGCCGCGTCGCCGTCCACGGTGATCTCCACGATGGCCGGCAAGCCGTCCTCACCGGCTCCGTCCCGCTCGATGATGACGCCGCCGTTGTCCCCGGCCATGCGCGCCGCCGCGCCCCCGGAAGCCTGGACGCCGAGCACGGGTTTGCCAGGCGCGGGAAGGGTGATGGCGTCCTCCCCGTCCCAATCGAACACGAAGACGTGAATGCGATCCTCCGCGCTTGTGCTCGCAATGCGCTCCGTGGGCTCATAGGGTCCGCCCCGGGCGCCATGGATGGCGTGGCCGTGCGTTTCCAACCACGCCCCCATCTCGCGCAGACGCTCGGCCTGCCGAGGCTCAATGCGGCCATCGGGCATGGGTCCGACATTGAATAGGAGGTTTCCGTCGCCGCCCACGGTCATGATCAGGGTCTGCAAACACTCCGCCAGAGATTTCATCTCGTCGTCCGGCCGCCACGCCCACTGCTGACAGATCGTAATGCAGCTTTCCCAGGCCCGTTCGTGGTTGAAGTGGCCGACCCGCTGCTCGGGCGTGGCGAAATCGCCATACGTTTCCGGCGCATAGCCATCTTCCCCACGGCCCTGGCCCACTCGGTTGTTCACCAGGATGGCAGGATCGATCTCCTTGATCATGGCGTAGAGCTCCAGGCCGAGCGCTTCGTTCCAGGCGTCTTCCCATTCCCCGTCGAACCAGAGAATGCGCGGATTGTAGGCGTCAATGAGTTCGCGGACCTGGTTATGGAGAAACGTGACATAGGCGTCCATATCCGCGTCCGGTTTCTCCGTTTGGCCGCCGGGGCTGCCGTAGGGATAGTCGGGATGGCGCCAATCCAGGATGGAGTAGTAGAAGCCGAGTTGTATGCCGTGGCGCTCGCAGGCCTCGGCCACCTCCTGGAGGATGTCGCCGTCGTAGCCTGTCAACGTCAAGTCGTAGTCCGTGTAGGCGCTTGGCCATAGCGAAAAACCGTCGTGGTGCTTGGCCGTGATGACGAAGTATTGCATTCCGGCTTCCTTGGCCAAGCGGATCCACGCGTCCGCGTCAAACGCCTCGGGATTGAAGGCCTCCGCCAGGGCGTCATATTCCTCCTCCGGAACCTCCTGGCCCCGGGACCAGCCGATCTCCGTGCCTCTCAAGCTGACGGGTCCCCAGTGGACGAACATCCCGAAGCGCTTCGCGCGCCAAGCCCGCAATGCGTCTTCGGTGGCCGCGCGGGCGTCCGGGGACAGTTCGGCGGGGAGTTCGAATCGGGCGCGAGCCTCGTTGGCGGCCGCGGCGAAGGAGCCGCTAGGGATGGCCGTGAACATTAGAGCGGCGAGAAAGACTGTACTCCGCATGAATTTCCTCCTGTTGTGTTGACCCCCACGTCAATGCGCCGTGTGGCGCGCGCGTACACGATACCACGCCGCGCGCCTCTTTTCTCCGCGTACCTGGATGACTCCCGCGAAGGTCCTGAGAGACCGCCCGAAACAGCGAAATATGTGGACGAAACGCGCGGAGTTGCCTACGGATTTGTCCAATTTGACAAACCTAGCGGCGGCATGGTGAAATGCGCCTGAACATGCTTTCAGCCCGGATCACGGCGCCGCGCGGACCGTTTCCGCCCGGGGGCGGACGCGAAGAGGATGAGGGATTGAGCATATGCCGCGGGAACTAACAGAACGCCAGAGCGAAGTGCTGGATTTCATCACGGAGGCCATCCGTGAAAACGGGTATCCGCCGAGCTTCGCGGAGATCGGCGCGCGCCTCGGCATTCGCTCCATGAACGGCGTGCGGGATCACATCGTGGCGCTGGAGCGGAAGGGCTACATCCAGCGCTCCAGCAAGGCCCGCTCCCTGCAAGTGACGCGGAAGGCCCTGCCGGACCACGGAGAAGCGAACACGCCCTTGCTGCCCCTGGTGGGACGCGTGGCCGCTGGCCATCCCCTGCTGGCGGAGGAGAACATCGAGGACATGGTGCCCGTGGCGCCTCATTGGGCGCGGCGCGGCGCTTTCTGTCTTCGCGTCCACGGCGACAGCATGATGGAAGATGGCATCCTGGACGGCGACGTCATCGTCGTCGACCCGGGCGGCGAGGCGCGCAACGGCGCCACTGTGGTGGCGATGGTCGCTGGCGAGTGTACGGTGAAGCGCTTGTACCGCCATGGCGCGGATCAAGTGGAGCTTCGGCCCGCCAACAGCGCCATGGAGTCTTTTTTCTACCCTGCCGCCGAGGTTTCCGTTCAAGGGACCGTCACGGCGTTGCAACGGGAGCTCAACGGCGCGCGCCGCTAACAACGCCGCGCGGGACCGAACGGAAGGAGCGAATGCATTCATGACGCCTGGGAATAAGGGCTTGGCGGTGGTCCTCGCCGAGGACATCTACGAGAATCTGGAGCTGCACTATCCCCGTCTGCGCTTGGAAGAGGCGGGCTACCGGGTCGAGATCGTCGCGCCGAAGAAGGGCGCGACCTATGGCTCGAAGGAGGGGTACCCCGCCGTTTCGACCGCGGATTTCTCCGAAATCGATCCAGCTCAAGTCAAGATCCTGGTGGTTCCGGGAGGGTTCGCGCCGGATAAGCTGCGCCGCTACCCGGAATGCAACGAGTTCGTGGCCAAAGCCTGGAGCGCGGGCGCCATCGTCGGCAGCATTTGCCATGCGGGGTGGGTGCCCATCAGCGCCCGTATCGTCAAGGGCGTGCGCCTGACAAGCGTGCCCGCCATCCGCGATGATCTGGAAAACGCGGGCGCCACGTGGGTGGACGAGCCCTGCGTGGTGGATGGCCGGTTCATCAGCGCCCAAGTGCCGAAGGACTTGCCCGCGATGATGAAGGCGATCCTGGAGGCGGCGGACAAACAGTAAGTCCCATGCATGCGAAAAAAGAGGCTGGCGGGACGCTTGCTCCAAGCGCCCCGCCAGCCTCTTCTATTCCCCGCCCGCCGCGGCGGACGCTAATTCAAGGATCGG
>SLHB01000457.1 GCA_007136375.1 Candidatus Hydrogenedentota bacterium | reverse complement strand
TGGCGGAAGATGTCGCCCCTGGGCCATGAGACCGCCAAGACGCTGCTGCCGGCGCTCTCCGCCGAGCACCGCGCCCTGGTCGAAAAGGCCTTGGGTTGAGCTTCGTCCTCCGCGCCTACATTTCCGGCCGGGCGCACACGGCGCGGTAAACGGACGCCAGTCCCTCCGCCATGGCGTCGGGGCTGAAGCGCGCGCGCCAACGGGCCCGGGCGGCGTCCCCAAGGCGTTCCCGCTTCGCGGCGTCCATCAGCCGCATCATGGCATCCCTAAGCCCTTCCACGTCGCGGGGCGGCGTCAGGAGGCCCGTCTCACCGTCGGCGATGACTTCGGGAATGCCGCCCGCCGTTGTGCCGATGGCAGGTTTTCCCCATGCGGCGGCTTCAATCAGTGTCATGGGCAAGGCTTCCATTTCGGAGGGCAACACGACGGCGTCGGCGGTGTGGTAGATCGGCGCCATGTCCGCCTGGTTTCCCAGGAAACGCGCGTCCAACCCGAGGCGGCGCACCTGCTCTTCCAGCGGAGCGCGCAAGGGGCCGTCTCCGGCAATGCGCAGGACGGCGTTGGGAAGGCCAGCCGCCGCGTCCAACAACGTCTCCAACCCCTTACCCGGTGCGAGGCGGCCGGCGTACAGGAACACCGTGGCGCCGTGTGGCGCGTCCCTGTCGGAGTCCGCCGGCGCCGGCGGAGGGGCCGCGACGGCGTTGTAAACCGTCGCGATGCGGTCCCGCGGGACGCCTTGGGCCGCGAGCCATGCCGCTACGTACTGCGAGCAGGCGACGACACGGGGCAGGCCCCGCGCGACACGGAGCGCGCCCCGTTGCCACAGCCGCGTGCGGAAGGCGGGGGCGACGGCGGCGCCGTGACAGGTGTACACGAGGGGCATGGTCAACCGCGCAAGCGCCGCGAGCCAAGCCGCGCGGTAGTTATGAATGTGTACAAGGGCGTACTCGCCATCGCGGACGAAATCCCGCAGCCGGCCCAGGACGCGGGCGTCGAAGGTCCAGGCCATGGGGATCTCGTGGACCGGGCATCCGGCGGCCGCCGCGCGCTCGAACAGGGCGCGGTCGTTGGTGCGGCCGGTGAGGACCGCGGCGTGGACCGTGAAGTCCTGGCGATCCCGGAAGGCTTCCACCACAGACAGGATGTGACTCGTGATGCCGCCCATGTAGGGATTGTCGGCCACGTGCAGCACGCGGATGGGTTCGTCGGCGGCCGTCATGCCGAATCCCGGGGCGGACGCATACGCATGTCCTGCAGGAAGGCGTGGAACGCGGGGCTGTGCAGCGGGCATTCCCGGCTGAAGAACAGGGGACCGGGGCAACCCGGGGGCGCATCGGCGGGCGCGACCTCCGGACAGGTCCGCGTCAACGCGTCCGCCACGAAGTCGAGCCGAATGTCCGCGCCGCGAATGGGCAGGACATGCCGCCAGCTTGCCCGCGCCCAAAGCGCGTGAAAAGGGGAGAAAGGACGCTTCCGCTTGGCGGAGAAGGCGCGGATCGCCGCGCTGAGGTCGGTCTGGTCCTCCCCGAAGAGCATGTAATACCCGGCGGGGAACCCCAGACGCTCCCCGGCGTCGCCGTCTTCCGGCGCGTGCGCCATGGCGAGATAGACGCCCCGGTCCACGCATTCGCGGGCGATGTGCGCCCAGGGCGCGGCGACGGCGCGCGCAACGCCATCCGGCTGAAGGTCTGGCGTGTACGACACGGCCACGGGAAGGATCTCCACGGCATGGCGCGCTTCCAACAAGGTCCGGCTGAAGGCGAGGTCCGTGTGGTAATCGGGCATGAACCATTGCATGTCCGGATGGTGAATCACAAACAGCACGACGGGCCGTTCGCCCTGCTCCGCAAGCGCCGTTAGCTCCTCCAGATGCCGCTTGCCCCGGGCCGTCACGGCGTCGGGAAACATGGCCACGCCATTGCCGAACAACGTCACCGACTTCACTTCCGCAAGGCGGTCCTGTCCGTCCTGGCGCAAGAGGAAATCGAAGCGGCTGTCGCCCACCGTCACCTCGCGCGCCGCGATCTCCGCGTCCGCCAATCCGGGGATGCGCCCCTGGCGGATCAGGTCTTCGGCGACGGTGTTCGTGTGGTGGGTGTGAAGAAACACGGGCCGGCCGTCACGCTCAACGGCGACGGCGGTGTGCGCCGTCTTCCGCGCCACGCCCCGGCCCGCCTTTCCTTCGCCGCCCCGGGCCAGATAGATGACCGCGCCGGGCAACAGCAACTCCCACAAACGTCCCGGATTCGGCAGAAACGCCCGCGTCACCCCGCCCGACGCGTCCGCACACTCCACCACGAACCGGTTCGGCCTACGCAAAAACGCCGCCTTCTCAAGCCCATTGAACACAATGCATTCCTTCTGTTGCGTGCTGCCGCCACGGACGCGCGAGCGTACAAGGATACAGCTTATCTCTTGCAATCAAAACCGCGCGCCGTTATCATTTAGCTTTGGCGGCATTGGGATACGAAAAGCGGGCGTGTAACAGTAAAGGGCGCGAGGGATCTTTGACGAACGAACCTGTGGGCGGCGCGTCAGAAGAAACAACACGGCAAGCTGAAAAGCGACGAGCCTTTCTGACCTTCCTCGCGTTAATGGTCCTTACCGCGGCCGCGCTCGCGATACGCCTTCACGAGCTAGGCACGCAAGACCTCACCTTCGACGAGGAGTTCTCCACTCGGCTAACCGATAGGACATTTTCCGAGGCGCTTACTTACATCAACAGAAGGGCGCCGCTCCCCTTTCTATCGCAGTGGGCGGTTTTCCGTATGACGGATTCCTTTTCTCCGTTCCTCTTGCGGCTCCCAAACGCCATTTATGGCGCCCTCGCCGTCCCACTTATGTATGTGCTCGGGCGCCAGCTCTTCTCCCGGGCGCCATCCCTATTCCTTGCATGCATGATCGCCTTTTCACACTTCCATTTCTACTTCAGCCGGGACGCCCGCTACTATCCCCTGTACTTTCTCTTTAGCGTGGCCTTTGTAGCCTCGCTGTATCCCTTGCGGGAACAGAAGAGTTGGAGATGGGCGCTTTTGCCGCCGATCTTGGCTCTTGGCGTCCTGGGATCGTGGCACGGTTCGATCCTGTTTCTTACGGCGACCCTACCTTTCGTGATTGCTGTCTACTGGCGCCAGATCCGGCACTTGAAGCTCTTTCATGCTTGGTATTTCTATCCGTCGTCGGCCGCCTTCGTGGCGCTCG
>SLHB01000371.1 GCA_007136375.1 Candidatus Hydrogenedentota bacterium | reverse complement strand
TACCCTTCCCACAAGACCAGGACAGGCTCGTCGTCCGCCTCCAGCGCGATGGTGTCCGGATGCGCCCGCAGACGCTCCCACTCCCGTTCCGCGTCCCGGGCGTCCCGGGGCAAGCCGAGCGGAACCACCGCGTCCGGCCCCACGAAGGCGGTGACCAGATTCCCGCACACAACATTCGCCAGCTCCTTGAGGGCGTCGGCGGCCGCGGCTTCCGCTTCGCCCGGATCGTCCAGGCCCAACGTATTGGCGGCGAGGCTTTCGGCCCAAGAACGCGGGACCGCCAAGGTCAATGCGCCCGTCACCGCGCCCGTGCACGCAATGCGCACGGCTAGGGCTTCCTCCATTTCGGCGGGCGCCGCCTCGGGCGCCATCCGCTCGGCAAAGATAAAGGCGAACAACTCCATGACTTCCGCCGCGGTTTCGCAAACCGTGCTGGCAAGCGCATCTTTATTCACTCAACTGATCCCCCAAGATTTGGAGCATGACCTCTCGCAGTTGCTCCGGTGTAAACGGCTTCCGCAAATACGCGTTCATTCCAAGGCTGTTCAGCTCGCCAATGCGTGGCGCGCTCCCTTCCGTGCTTATGACAATGACGGGCGTATCCTGGAGCACCCCGTCCTCGCGAACGAGCCGCAAGAGGCTCTCCCCGTCCGTCCCGGGCATGTTGAGATCGGTGAGGATAACGCCCACGTCCTTCCGGCCCAGAAGCTCCAGGGCTTGATCGCCGTTCTCCGCCTCGAAGACTTCTCCGATGGGAAGCTGGGCTATCGCCAGTGTCTTTTTGATCACGCCCCGCGTGGTCCGGGAGTCGTCGACGATCAACACATTCACTGCCATAGGTAGATCTCCGTGTACTGAAACTACTCCAGGCCGCTCGCGAGCATGGTGAAATCCTCCAGTTGAAAGAGGACGTTGCAGGCCGCGGCCTCCACGGCCTCCGGGCCGATGTTCAGGCGGGAAAGGGCGCCGCCCGAGGGCCGGTACTGCAAGCCGTCCACCCCGGCGCCGATTCCGACGAGGGCCGTGAGCTGGTCGGCGAGATGAACCAAGTCGTTTCCAACGCACACGGGGTCCGCGCGGTCAGGGTCGTGGTGCCAACGCACGGCGGCGACAATGGGGCCGGGCAGTCCCCACGCCTTGAGGAGCTCCGCGCCAGCCTCGGCGTGATCGATGCCCAAGACCTCGCGCTCCGCCTCGTCGAAAGGAAGATTCCGTTCCGCCGCCGCCGCCGCCACGGCGCCCACGTCAGCCGCCGCGAACGCGCCCATGACGATCTTGCCAATGTCGTGGAGAAGCGCCGCCGTGAAGATGTAATCCCCTTCGTCCACCTCCGCCGCCTTGGCCAGTTCCCTTACGGCCAGGGCGCTAGCGATGGCGTTGCGCAGGATCGCTCCCGGCGGCAGGTCGTACCCCGCCACCGGCCGCCGCCCCAAGGGAGCAAACGCGGCGGTAAGGGCCAGTTGCAACACCTTGCTGAATCCCAGGCGGATGAGCGCCTCCCGGACCGAGTGAATGGGCCGGTTGCCCGCGAAGAGGGGCGAATTCACAAGACGCAGCAGATTTGACGTGAGCGAGGGGTCATATTCCAGAATCCGGACCAGATCGTCGACCTTCGCCTCGGGGTTTCGCGTGGCCTCCATGAATTGGATCCCCGCGGACGGCAATGCCGGCACCGTGGGCAGCATAGCGAGGACGGCTTCCCGGCTTTTCATAAGTCCCACTCCCTTCCGCCCGAACGCACCACCGTGCGGCCGCTGTCAATATGTAGGTACATGGTCCGCGCGCCCGACCCGCCGACATCCTCGGCGGCTATGAGTATGTTGTTTTTCCAAAGCATCTTGCGCAGGACCGTATGGTTGCGCTCTCCGATCCGAAACACGCCGTTTTCATCCAACAGCGAGGCCGCGCCGGCGGCCTTGGCGACAATGCGTCGCTGAGCCGCGCCCTGGTCATACATGGCCCGCAGCAGCGCGGAAACCCCCGTGTCCACGAACATGCCGGGCGCCGCTTTCGCCTTTTCCGGGTCCAGCTTCGAGAGCGGCAGCATGCAATGCACGAGGCCCCCCACTCCCGCTTCAGGATCGTAGAGGCTTAGGCCTATGCACGAGCCGAGGCTATATGTCACAAGGACGTCTCCGCGCGCGGAGGCCGTCTTGTACTGAGAAATCCCAACCGTATGCTGCACGGAGCGCCCCTGTTATGGTTTGACGTAAACAGAAGGCCGGACGGACTTGAGGCTCGTCATCATGCCCGTCAAGCTTTCGGCGTGGCCCACGAAGAGATATCCGCCCGGTTTGAGAAGGCGGCTTATCTCATCCAAGAGGCCCTTGCGCACGGACGTATCGAAATAGATCATGACGTTCCGGCAGAAGATCGCGTCGAAAGGCCCCTTCATCGGGAACGGAGGCGCGGCGAGGTTGAGCCGCTTGAACGTTATGATATTCTTCGCTTCGGGGTTTACGCGGTACGCCGCCGTCTTTCCCCCGGTGTTCGCCTTTGTGAAGAAACGCTGCACGTGGGCGGCGGGCACGCTCCTGAGCTTGTCCGCCGTGTATTCTCCGCGAAGACAGAGGGAGAGCATGCGGGTCGAGATGTCCGTCGCGAGAATCTTGATGTCGTTCCGTTTACCATCGAGGGCGTCGAGAAGGGTCAGCGCGATGGAATAAGGCTCCTCGCCGCTGGAGCTGGCGGCCGACCATACACGGAAGCGATCTTGTCCCTTTTGCCGCCACGATCCCGCCAGTTCCCGAAGCAAGTCAAAATGGACGGGTTCGCGAAAAAAACTGGTGACATTGGTCGAAATGGCGTCGATGAGTTGGACGACTTCTTCCGCGTTTTCCGTCTTGCCGAGATATTCCAGGTACTGTTCGTGCCGGTCAAGACCCAACGCGCGGATGCGCTTGCTCACGCGGGCCGAGACCAAGGCTTCCTTCCCTGGTTTCAGCGTAATGCCGCTCTTCTCGTAAACCAGCCTACGGTACGCGTCAAACACCGACGTGTCCATGGTCGTCACACTGCCGCCCTCCGAAATAGCACGCTAATAACATAAACCAAATCGCGAAACCGTCAGAGCGAGCGTGAACGGCGCCCGCTTACCTTTCGGCGCCTCTCCGGCTGGCCTGTACGTCTGATTGTTCAAATAGACCAGAGTACCCGGGTTGCTCAGATCCGGTGAAGGCGGCGCGGCTCTGCCGTGGCGCGGCC
>SLHB01000509.1 GCA_007136375.1 Candidatus Hydrogenedentota bacterium | reverse complement strand
TACCGTAGTCAACCGCTGCTGTCCATCGATTACCAAGAGCGGCGACTGCGTGGTTACTTGGTAGAGTCCCTTTTCGATGTACACGATCGAGCCGATGAAATGAGCCTGCACGGCCCTGTTTCGGCCGGTCCGTAGAATGTCGTCCCAGAGTTGGCGGCACTCTCTTTCCGTCCAACTGTAGGTCCGCTGGTAGATGGGAATGATAAATTGGGGCGACTTTCTGAGAAAGCCCAGTAACTTGGCTTCGGTGGCTTTCATATCGCAATTCCTCGGTCCATTAGCTTCTGTGAACGCAGGACTTGGGCTTTCCCAGGGGTGTGATTGGATCTCGTTCGGCGGTCAATCGACTCCTAAGTACTCATCACATCGTCCTCGGCGACCTTGAGGCTGGTGTCGTTTGCAGCAAACAATTCCCGGCCGTGGGCAAAATCCCGGTTGACGCCCTGAACGGCCGCATCGTCGCTCGCGAGCCGCGTAAGCAGTAGAGCACAGTAGAAGCAGCCGCCGCAATCCGGAACGCCGGCGCGGTGGAAGATGTCGATGGGCCGGCAATCGCCGCCACCGGCCACCGAGAGTGGCCCGGTCCCGCCTTTGTTTTCCAAGGGCGGGGGATAATACGTCGGGAGCGCGCCATAACTTCTTTTCCGTCAGCGAGTTGCCGAAGGCGCTGTTATCTCAATTGAGTAGATCCGGGCCATGCAGGCACAATATGGCGATGTGGCGCCCCCACCCGGCGCGCCGCGCAATTGACCGGAAGCGCTCACAGCCACTCAACCATGGGGGCGCAGCCCCTCATGGCGTTGGCGAACGCGAGAAGGAGCACGAAACCATGTACAAGACGAAGGCCTATTCCGCCGCGAGCGCGGCATCGCCCCTAGCCCTGGACACGATCCCGCGCCGCGAGCCGACAGACCGGGACGTGCAAATGGAGATCCTCTTCTGCGGCATCTGCCACACGGACCTGCATTTCGTCCGCAACGAATGGAGCAGCTTCGCGCCCACGGTCTATCCCATCGTGCCGGGCCACGAGATCGTCGGCCGGGTGACGAAGGTGGGCGGCGCCGTTACGGGGTTTAAGCCCGGCGACCTGGCCGGGGTCGGCTGCATGGTCGATTCCGATGGCGTCTGCCCTCAATGCAAGGCGGGCCGGGAGCAGTTTTGCCCGGGCGTGTCTCTCACGTACAACGGCGTCGACAAGCACAACACCGCGCCGGTGACCTACGGCGGCTACTCCGAGAGCATCGTGGTGGATGAGCGCTTCGCCCTGCGTGTCCCGCCCAATCTGGATCTTGCCGGCGCGGCGCCGCTGCTCTGCGCGGGCATCACGACCTATTCGCCCATGCGCCGCGCGGGCGTTGACAAGGGGCAGAAAATGGGCGTGGTGGGCCTGGGCGGGCTCGGGCACATGGGCGTGAAGTTTGGCCGCGCGTTCGGCGCCCATGTCGTCGTCTTCACCCACTCGCCGGGCAAGAAAGAGGACGCCCTGCGCCTCGGCGCCGACGAGGTCGTCGTTTCCACCAACGCGGAGGAGATGGGCAAGCACGCCGGAAGCTTCGACTTCATTCTCGACACCGTCTCCGCCAATCACGACATCAACGCGTATCTCGGCCAGTTGCGTCCCGGCGGCCATCTGTCCCTTGTCGGCGCGCCTGGCGACCCGCTGCCCGTCGTGGCTTTTGCTCTCATCGGCGGCAACCGCACCCTTTCCGGCTCGATGATCGGCGGCATCGCCGAGACCCAGGAGATGCTCGACTTTTGCGGCCAGCACGGGATCACGTCCGACGTGGAGATCATCCCCATTGGCGATGTGAACGAAGCTTACGAACGCATGCTCAAGTCCGACGTGAAATACCGTTTCTGCATCGATATGGCGTCGCTCAAGGGGGAAACGGGTTGATGCCGCCAGTAGCGTAAGGCGGGGGGCGGCACGAGGTTGCGCCTTCCCAGGAGGGATCATGCTGGGGGCAAGGGCCGGGTTGCGTTCCCGGGGCGCGCGGGGCAACAATGGTGGGAGCCGGAGCGGTCCGGCTGACCTGTCAATGGCGCCTCATCTTGGGAGGATACGGACAATGAGTCTCACACGGCGGCAGTTCCTTGGCGCGTCCGCGGCCGCGCTCGCCGCTGGCGCGGCGGCAAAGCGCGGCGCTTCGGCCGCGAATGATCGCGTGCGCTGCGCGGTGGCCGGCCTGAACATCCGGGGCGGTCAACTCATCCCGGGCATCAACGGTTTGGACGGCGCGGAGGTCGTGGCTCTGTGCGACCCGGACAAGGATCTCCTTGAGGAGAAGGCCCACGAGTTGGAGGAAGAGACGGGCCAGCGGCCGGCGATCACGGCGGATCTGCGGGAGATCATGGCCGATGACGACGTAGACGCCGTATTCCTGTGCACGCCGAACCACTGGCACAGCCTGGGCGCGGTGTGGGCGTGCGAGGCGGGCAAGGACGTCTTCGTCGAAAAGCCCATCAGCCACAACCTGTGGGAAGGCCGGCAAGTCGTCGCCACCGCGGAGCAGTATGGGCGGGTGGTGCAGCACGGCACGCAGCGCCGCTCGAACCGGCGCATCTACCGGGCCATGGAGCGCATCCGCAACGGCGAGATCGGCGATGTGTACATGATGCGTTGCATCGTCTATGGCCTGCGCGGCTCCATCGGTTATCACGCCGTTGCCACGCCGCCGCCAGAGCTGAATTGGCGTTTGTGGCAGGGCCCGGCGGCTGAGCAGCCGTACCGGCCCGTCTACGTCCACTACAACTGGCATTGGTTCTGGGATTGGGGCAACGGCGACCTCGGCAACAACGCGGTCCACTTCAGTGATTTGCTCCTGTGGGCGACGGGCAAGACGCTGCCGGAACGCGTCTACAGCATCGGCGGCCGCTTCGGCTACGATGATCAGGGAGAGACGCCGAACACACAGATCTGCAACCTCACCTATGGCGATGGAACCATCATGACCATGGAAGTGCGGAACCGGGGGACCCACTCCGAGGGCGGCGTGAACTTCGGCGTGATGTTCTATGGATCGGAGGGCTACGCCGTGGGCACGGACCTCTACGACCATAGCGGCTCGGAGATTCCCGATCCGGAGCCGGAGGCCATGGACGCGGCGCGGACCTCGGGCAGCCATCTCCAGGATTTCATCGATTGCGTGCGCTCGCGGGACATGGACGCGATTCCGGCGAAGGCCCTGGACGGGCATTACGCCTCGGCCGTGT
>SLHB01000340.1 GCA_007136375.1 Candidatus Hydrogenedentota bacterium | reverse complement strand
TGGCCAGCCTGGACGCGGAGGCCGACGCGGCTTTCGATGTGTTGCGCACGGATTTGCAAGCGTTGCCCCATCCGGGCTATGTGGAGGAGGGCTTCGAAAGCGAGCGGAGCGAGGCTTCCGCGGACGCCCTCTTCTGGCGGATCCCCCTTGAAGACGACCGCCTCGGATTTCCCATCTACCAGACAGACGAAGCGTCCGGGCTGGAGTCTATCGTTCGCGTTCGCTATTACGTGGAGCGCGACGGCGGCCTGGGGGCGCTCATACGGGAAGTATACGTTCCCGGGGAACCGCCGGACGAAGACGCGGCGGAGACCATCGCGCGGGGCGTCGTGGGGTTCCGGCTTATGTTCATGGATGACGGCGGCGAGTGGCGGGATGGCTGGGAGGCGCCGGAGCCGCCCAGGGCCGTCCGGGCCGCCCTCACCGTGGCGGACATTGGCGCGCCCGAACGGCAGGCCGCGCGGGAGCGCGTCTTCGCGTTGTCCAACGCGCCGGGAGCGGCTTTATGAGGCCCTTCGCCTTGTCGACGCGCAGGAACGCCGAAGGCGTGGCCCTCCTCACGGTTCTGGGCATTCTCGCCTTGTTGACCGTGATGGGCCTTGCCACGGTCTCCTATGTGGCGCACCAGACGGACGAAGCGCGCCTGCGCCTGGACACGCTCCGGGCGGAGCACATCGCCCAAGGGGGACTCCAGGCGGCCATCGCCTTGATCGAAGAACGACTCGCCGCGGAAGAGGGGCGCCATGGAGAAGCGTGGGAGGACGCCGTGTCCATCCCGGTCTACGTTGTGGACGGCGGCGGCGAACCGGCGGCCGCGTCCCATGTTTGGGGGGAGGCCGTCTTTACGGTGGAGGATGAACTCGGCCGGGTGAACCTCAACTTCGCGCCGCCCGACTTGCTGGAGCGTCTCGGCTTCAGTCCGGAAGACGCAGCCGCCGTGGCGGAGTACGTCCGGCCCGGCGGGAACGGCGCGCGCTGGCTCAGCTCCGTTGACGGCGTGGTCACGGCGGCCGGGCTCGATCCCGGCGCGGCCGGCGCCCTTGAGACCGGCTGGTTTACCGTATACTCCGCGCCGCCCGGCGCGCCTCCGGGGGCTTACCTCAACGTGAACACCCTGCCCACGGACGTGTTGGCGGCGGTGCTGGACGTGTCCGCCGAACAGGCGGACGAGGCGGCCGCGCGGCGTCCCTTCCAGAACGCGCGGGCCCTGGCTTACGCGGCCGGGAAGCGGCCAGAAGCGTTCCTCCTCGCGCCCCCGGAAGGCGAACCGGAGGGGACGGCCGAAGCATTGGCCTTCCGCTCCCGGACGTACCGTGTCGCCGTGGAAGGCCGGTTGGTGGAAGAGGGAGACGGAGTAGAGGAGGATGAAGGCGGACAACGGACGCGCCTCGTCCGGCGCGTCTCCGCCGTGGTGCACTTCCCCGTTGACGGGCCGCCCGAAATCCTGCGGGCCTGGCCCGGCGGCGCGCCATGATGGCGAAGGGCGACCAGGCGGATTCGCGGGCCAAGACGTTTTCGATTCGATAAACGGCGCGCCGGACACCCCGGCCGCGTGGGACGTTGGCGGCGGGTCCCGCCGCGGGCAATTATACAAGGAGCGCAGTGCATGGCGAACCAACGCAGCCGTCCAGCAACTTCCGCACCCGGCGGCGACAGCGTGGACTACCGGAGCAAGCTTCCCGCCTTGGCGGAGACGGCGGCGGCGGGCGGGCGACAGAGCCGGCTTTGGATTGCCAGCAACGTCCGCTCCAGCGATATCACTGTCTTCCTCCGGCAGTTGATCATGCTCTTGGAGGCCGGCACGCCCCTCCTGAAGTCCCTCAAAACCCTCGCCGCCCGGAGCCAACGCCCGGGCATCCGCGGACTGGTCCATGACATTGCCGAGTACGTCGAAGCGGGCAACCCCCTGTGGCAAGCCTTCGAACGCCATCCCCGCTACTTCGATCAAGTCACCGTCAACCTCATCAAGGCCAGCGAAGCCTCCGGCACGCTCATCCCGGTCCTGCGCCGCATCACCCAATACCGGGAGCGCCGGGAAATCCTCGTCAAGCGGGTCTACGGCGCGATGCTCTACCCCGTCGTGCTGGTCCTCGCCTGCGTGGGCGTCCTCGCCCTGATGGCCTGGGTCGTCATCCCCAGTTTCGAAGACCTGTTCACCCGCCTCGACGTGGAAGTGCCCGCTTTCACGCAGAATTTCATCGCGACGGTCAACTTTATCGTCGAGTGGTGGTGGGTCGGTTTCGTCGCGCTCGCCGCGCTGGTCATCATCTACCGCTTGCTCGTGCGCAACCCCCTGTACCGCCTGTACGCGGACCGCATGAAGCTCAAGATCCCCATCATGGGCTCCATCCTGCGCAAGTTCGGCGTGGTCGAGTTCACCCGCTCCCTCGCGCTGCTGCTCAAGAGCGGCATGTCCATGATGGTGACGTTGGACCTCGTCCGCAACGCCATCCACAACCAAGCCCTCTCGCACACCGTGCAGCAACTCCGCGACAGCGTGGAAGAGGGGCGCGGCTTGGAAGAGCCCCTGCGCGAGGCCAGCGACCTCATCCCCCCCGTGGTCACGGACATGCTCATCACCGGCGAAGAGTCGGGGCAGCTCGACGACATCGCCGAACAGATCGCCGACACCTACGACGAAGAAGTCAACATCGAGATCAACACCCTCGGCGACGCCCTCGTCCCCGTCATCGTGCTGTTCATCGGCGCCGTCGTCCTGCTCCTCGCCCTCGCCCTGTTCCGGCCCATGCTCGACATGATCGACACCCTCGGCGGCGGCATGACCTAGCCCCGCGCCGGGCCGCCGCTGGCGCATGTAGAGGTGCGCCCTGTGCACGGTTACGATGAAGCACGGGACATCGGCTAGGTCGTTACGGCATACGAGCCTGATCCGGCCATCTGGCGGCCCGGGTCCAAGGAACGAAGGCAACCATGAACTGCCTTATCTGTAAGCAGGGCCAAACAGCGCCGGGCCATGCCGCCGTCATGCTCCAACGGGACGCATGCACCGTTATCATCAAGGGCGCGCCCGCCCAGGTTTGCGACAACTGCGGCGAGTATTCCCTCGATGAGGAGAGCGCCGCCGCGGTGTTAGCCCGCGCCGAGGGGGCCGTGGAAAACGGCGCCGAGTGAGAAGCGTCCGTTACGCCGCGTAATGCGCCCCCCCGCCCCCGCGCTCGCCGTCCGCCCCCATGCCCCCGCTGCGCAACCACGCCTCC
>SLHB01000460.1 GCA_007136375.1 Candidatus Hydrogenedentota bacterium | reverse complement strand
CGGGGAGGCGCATGCCCGTGAATTCGCTCTTGAGCTACGCCATGGATGAGCGCTTTCTCATACGGGATTTCGAACCCGCGTATCGGCGGTTGACCCCGGAGACGGTCGAGACGCGCGTGCGGGAGGCCCTCAAGGAGCTAGAGGACTGCCGCGCGTGTCCCCGCAACTGTGGCGTGAACCGCATGGCGGGCGAGACCAAGGTGTGCAACACGGGACGGCACGCCCTCGTGGCGAGCGCCTTTCCTCACTTCGGCGAAGAGGACTGCCTCCGGGGCTGGAACGGATCCGGGACCATCTTCTTCGCCTTGTGCAACCTTCGCTGCGTCTTCTGCCAGAACTGGGACATCAGTCAACAACCCCAGGGGGATCCCTGCACGGCGGAGGCCATTGCGCGGATCATGCTGTTGCTCCAAGACCGAGGTTGCCATAACATCAATTTCGTGACGCCGGAGCATGTCGCGCCTCAGGTGATAGAAGCCGTAGCCGCCGCCATTCCCCAGGGGCTTCGGCTGCCTATCGTATACAACACGAGCGCCTACGACGCTCTGGAATCGCTCCGCCTCCTTGACGGGCTGGTGGACATCTACATGCCCGACTTCAAGTTCTGGAGCTACGAGCGGGCGCGGAGCCTCGCCAAGGCGAAGGACTACCCCGAGCACGCCCGCGCCGCTATCCGCGAGATGCACCGGCAAACGGGCGTGCTGCGCTTCGGTCCAGATGGGTTGGCGAAACGGGGGGTGCTCGTGCGCCATTTGGTCATGCCCGGCCAGCTCGATGAAGCGGGCGCCATCTTTAAGTGGATTGCCGAGGAAATCTCTCCCGATACCTACGTGAATATCATGGGTCAGTACCGGCCCGAGCACCAAGTAGGGACGCCCAGCCGCCGGGGAGAGCGCCGTTACACAGAAATTGCCCGGCCGCCGCTCCATCGCGAGATGGAGGAGGCGTTTTCGCTCGCGCGGGACGCGGGTTTGTGGCGCTTCGACGCCCGGCAAGAGGCCGCGTTGGCGTAGGTTGAAATGGGCGCGCCTGGCTGAAATCTCTCAGGACGGCGACAGCGCCACCCCGTCAAGAGTTTCGGGTCCCACGTTGATTCGGGGTTGCATCGAAGGGGGACGATGTGGTATCAATATGGACAGCGGGACGGCGGTTCCGCTGATTCGGCGGCCCGTTCATCTAGGGGTCTAGGATGCAGGATTCTCAGTCCTGTCACAGGGGTTCGAATCCCCTACGGGCTGCCATTTCTACATGACAATGAGCCCATGCCCCTTTCGGGGTGTGGGCTTTTCTGCATTTCGGGGAATGACGGAACTGAAAGATCTGGCGCCGTTGAATCGGCCGCGCCTTGGAGGCAGAATAGCCGGCGTAGCCGGGCGAGAACGCCGGCCTGATCTCCGGAACTTCTCTCCTTTTCCTTGAGGGACGCTCTTGCATAGGAGGCGGGCGCATCCACGCTCCCGGTCCGCATCCGCCGCTTGGGGCGGAGCGCTTATCGTGGGCGGCCGCCCGCGCGGAATGAAGCCAGCCAGCGCAGAAGGCTGACAAACGAGAAGGAAGCCTTCGATTGCTATATGCGATTATCTCCGATATCCACGCGAACTTGGACGCCCTAGAGACGGTCTTGGAGCACATCGAGCAGCGGCGGCCGGATCGGACGATTTGCCTCGGCGATCTGGTGGGGTACAACGCGAATCCCAATGAATGCGTGGACATCATCCGGGAGCGGGAGATTCCCGCCATTTGTGGAAACCACGACGCGGTGGCTTGCGGCATGGAGGAACCCGTGGGATTCAATCCCGTCGCCATGGCCGCCGCGATCTGGACCCGGGAAGCGTTGACGCAGGACAATTTGGAATGGTTGCGGGGATTGCCGGACACCGAGTTGTTCGACGCCTTCCTCGCGGCCCACGGCTCTCCCACGGACAGGGATTGTTACGTTTTCACCTGGGAGGACATCCTGCCTCATCTGGACGCCGTACAGCGGCAGGAGCGTTCGCTCTGTTTCTTCGGCCATACGCATACGCCGGGTATATTCGCCGACGATGGCATGTACGCCCTCGACGAAGACGGCTGCTTCTATGTGCCGGCGGACAAGATCTTTTTCATCAATCCGGGGTCGGTCGGCCAACCCCGGGACGGCGATCCGCGGGCGGCGTTCGGCTACTACGACACGGAGCGCCGGCTTTTCGAGCAGGTCCGGCTGGAGTATCCCATTGACAAGGCGGCGGCTCGCATCAACAACACGGGCCTGCCGGATTTCTTGGCGGACCGCCTCTATTTGGGGCGCTGACGGCGGGCGCGGGAAGCGAGTGAAACCAGAAGGAATCTTTCATGAGGCGGGCCGAAGTATCCCGTAAGACCGGCGAAACAGCGATCGAATTGAAACTGAATCTAGATGGAACGGGTAAATCCGACGTTCACACTGGCGTCGGGTTCTTCGACCACATGCTTACCCATATTGCCCGGCATAGCCTCATGGACCTCACAGCGCGGGCCGAGGGCGACCTGCACATTGACGCCCACCACACCGTTGAGGACGTAGGCATTTGTCTTGGAAAAGCCTTCCTACAGGCCCTAGGCGAGCCCAAGGGGCTAGTCCGCTACGGCCACGCCGCGGTCCCCATGGACGAAACGTTGGCCGAGGCGGCCGTGGACATCAGCGGCCGGCCTTTTCTCCATTTCGGCGCGGACATGCCCCGTGTGATGATCGGCGCCTTTGACGCCGAACTCACCGAAGAGTTTTTTCGCGCCTTCGCCATGAACAGCCGGTGCACCCTGCACATCAATCTGCGCTACGGCTCCAACGCGCATCACTGCGCCGAGGGGATCTTCAAGGCCGTGGCGCGGGCGTTGGGCATGGCCATCCGGATCGATCCACGCGTTACGGACGTCCCGTCCACGAAGGGAATGCTCGAAGCATGATCGCGATTGTAGACTACGGGATGGGCAATCTTCGTAGCGCTCAGAAGGGTTTCGAGAAGGCAGGCCATGAGGCCATGGTGACCAGCGACGCCGTGGCCATCCGGGAAGCCCGGGCCGTAGTGTTGCCGGGCGTTGGCGCCTTCCGGGACTGCTATGAGGGCTTGGCGGGCCTCCGGCTCGTGGACCCAGTCCTGGAGGCGGCCCACAGCGGCCGGCCCTTTCTCGGGATCTGTGTGGGCATGCAGCTCATGTTCGAAGCCAGCGAGGAAGGCGAGGGCGTCCAGGGCCTTGGTATTTTCAAAGGGCGGGTGGTCCGTTTTCCCGACGGCCGGAAGACGGGGCTCAAGGTGCCCCATATGGGATGGAATTTTCTGTGCGCGGAAGACGGCCGGCGAAGGCCATTAACGGCTTGTTTGTCGGAACAGCCCGCGGTGTACTTCGTTCACAGCTACTACCCGGCGCCGGACGACCCGGACACTGTCTTGGCCACCGCGGAACACGGGGTCCGGTTCGCCGCCATGTGCGGCAAAGACAACGTATACGCCGTGCAGTTCCATCCGGAAAAGAGTCAACGCGAAGGCTTGGCGATCCTGAAGGCCTTTGGAGAACTAGCGGCAGGCGGCTAAGCCTTTGGCGGCTGTCGGGAGGGAGACATGGCCAAGAAACGGAAGATACACATCCGCCGCGACGAGGACTTTGCAAACCTCGACGCAGAGCTGGAGGACGCCTTGACCGGCCTGGACGGGGCCAACGAGAAAGTCTCTGATTTGCTGGGCGCCATCGCGGAGCAAGGCGATGCTGTGCTGGAGGCCATTGGCCGAGGCGAGAACCCACTCAACCGCGCTTCAGGAGAACAGACGGAGCAGGAGACGGAGGTGGGAGCGTCCAGCGCGGCGCCTGGGGACGGCATGGAACACGGCGGCGCGGCCGCCGAGGCGCCGCCGGAGGAAGGCCTCCGGGAGCGCGAGGGGGAAGGGGAGTAACTGGAAGCCTCACACGCCACGGACCGGGGGCTATAGTCCGCCGCCGCGCGTTCTCTTGCGCTTCCGTGGAAGAGGGCCTTCCCCGAGGTTGGCGAGGAGCTCGTTCGCTTCCGCCGCGATAATCTCCGCCACGGCTTCGAGCGCCGCCTTTCGAGCGGTGGTTTTGCGCCAAAACATGGCGATGCGCCGGTAGGCGTCCGCCGCCGCGCAAGGGATGTAGGCGATGTCGCCAGATGTTCCCGAGCCCTCGAAGAGCGTGGCCAAGGCGGGCATGAGGGTGACGCCCATCTCCGCCCGGACCATTTGCCGCAGCGTCTCCAGGCTCGTGGCGCCGAAGGCGCTCTTTTCGGCTGATTGACAGACAGACAGCGCCTGGTCTCGCAGACAATGACCTTCTTCGAGCAGCATGACGCGCGCCCCGCGCAAGTCGCCCTCGCAAATCGTTTCTTGTTTCGCGAGGGCGTGATTGCGCGGCGCTGCGGCGTGGAAGGGCTCCCGGAACAGCTCCCGCGACTCCAATCCCTGGCTTCCAGCGGCGGGCAACGCGGCGATAACGCCGTCCAACTGGCCGTCCTGAAGCCTGTCCAACAGGGCGCGGGTCTTGTCCTCTACGAAGAGGAGGCGGAGGGTGGGGTGTTCCGCCCGGCACTTCGGAAGCACGTGGGGGAGGAGATAGGGGGCGGCGGTCGGTATGACGCCGATGACGACTTCCCCAGTCATGGGGTTCCGCGCCAGTTCGGCGGCGTCCCGCAACGCTTGGACTTCCCCCAGAATCCGCCGGGCCCGGGCCACGATCTCTTCGCCGATAGGCGTCAGCATGACCGCGCGGCGGGACCGCTCAATGAGGGTTACGCCGAGCTGGCTTTCCAATTTCCGGATCTGCCCGCTTAGCGCTGGCTGACTTACGAAACACGCCTCCGCCGCCTTGCGAAAATGACGGTGTTCGGCAAGCGCGGTGAGATATTCCAGATCACGAAGATTCACGAACTCCGCCGCCGGTCCTCCGTCGCCCAGTTTCTGGAAACGGCGCAAAGCCCTACGCATGAGGGGACAAAGAGAGCGCCGCGCGGCCGCGGCGCCCCCTCTCCAGTCCTGCTGTATGGCTCCTCACCCATGTGGATCCGCCGCCGATCTACCCATCCAGGCTCCATCCGTCCCGGTACTCCCGGTGGACATACTCGTTGGCGGTGCCGCTGTTGGTGACCTGTAGATTCTCACTGTCCCAGACAATGGGTTCGCCGTATCGCAGAGCGATGTTGCCGAGAAGGACCATCTCCGTGAAAGGCGCGGCGTACTCGATGTTCGCCATGGCGGCCGGTCCGCCCTTGCAGGCTTGGATGAATTCTTCCCTGTGTCCCACGGAGCGCGGCAGCACTTGATCCGGCATTTCGTAATCCTCCATGCGGGATTGCGGCAAGAGCTGCGCATTGCTGGTCAAGTAACCGTCCGTCCCCACGAAGAAGGTGCGATTCTCGTGGACGCCCAGGTCCGTGTCTTCGGGCAAGTCTTCCGGCACGTCAGGGCGCTCGCCGCCGTCGTACCAGTACATGGTGACGGGCTCCATGGCGCCGCGGGCGGGAAACTCGTACTTGATCACGCTTGAGTTGGGCGCGGCTTCGCCGGTCATGCCTTCTTGGCGCACCACTTCCACGCGGGTTGGCGCGCCCAATTGCAGCGCATAGTTGGCGATGTTCATATTGTGGCAGGCCATGTCACCCAAGGCGCCGGTGCCAAAATCCCACCAGCCCCGCCAGTTGAAAGGCAGGTAGGATGAGTGGAAGGGGCGTTCCGGCGCCGGGCCCAGCCAAAGGTCCCAGTCCAAGTGATCGGGAATGGATTGCGACCCGTCGGGCCGGTTCATGCCCTGGGGCCAAATGGGCCGGTCCGTGCCCACGTGGACGGTGTGGACCTGACCGATAGCTCCGTCCCAGATCATTTCGCTGACCCTGCGGAGGTTCTCCGACGCCATTCCGCCGTTCCCCATTTGGCTGGCCACGCCGTAGCGGCGCGCCGCGTCCCGGAGCACGCGCGCCTCCTTGACGGACCATGTCAACGGTTTCTCGATGTAGACATGCTTGCCCAACTGCATGGCGGGTAGGGCGGCGACGGCGTGGGTGTGGTCCGGCGTGCTAACGATAACCGCGTCGATCTCGTTAGCCATTTCGTCGAACATCACGCGAAAGTCCTGGAACCGCCGCGCATCCGGCCAGCGGTCAAACGCGCCCGCGGCGCGGTCTTCGTCCACGTCGCAGAGGGCCACGATGTTCTCGCTCGCCATGCCCTCCAGATTGGCCCGGCCTTGCCCGCCCACGCCGATGGCCGCGATGTTCAGGCGTTCATTCGGCGATTGGAAGACGGTGGACGCCTTGCCGCTCCGAGGCGCGAGGGCGAGGCCGGCCAAGGCGGCGCTTGTTCCCGCGAGAAAGGACCTGCGGGTCATTCCCCAATGTCTCATGTCCTGGCTCCCTTCCTGATGTTGCGGCGCGCGCCTTTACGGTGTCGCGACGCTGCGCCGTTCCCGGTCGATCAATACCTCGCCCGGCGGTCCGGTTCCACGTTCCGTCTTTGGCGGCGTCCCGAAACTACAAGGGCCTGGACGCCCATTCAGGATGTCCAGGCCCGCGGTTAACAGCGCAAGTACGCGTCACTGATCCGGAATCCGCCCGTCGCGGAGGCTTAAAGCGTCCAGCCGTTCCGGTACTCCCTGTGGAGGAGGTCATTGGCGGCCTCCACGTTGGTGACGCGCAGGTTCTCGCTATCCCATTCGATGCGCTCGCCCGAACGAAGGGCGACGTTGCCAAGGAGGACCATCTCGGTGAAGGGACAAGCGTACTCGAAGTTCGAACCGGCGGGCGGTCCGCCCTTACATGCCTGCACGAATTCCTGACGGTGGCCTGGGGACCGGGGCAACAGCTCGGGCGGCGTCTCGTAGTCGTCCATGAGGGACTCGGGCAGCAGCCGTGGGTGGGTGCTGTGAGTGCCGCAGGTGATGTAGCCATCCTCGCCGATGAAGAGGGTGCCCTGCGTGCCGCCGCCCTCGCCGAGTTCAGTATCCTCCGGCAGATCTTCCGGCAACTCCGGCGTTTCGCCGCCCTCGTACCAATACATCGTCACGGGGGCCATGTTGCCGCGCGCGGAAAACTCGTAGCGGATGACACAGGAGTTGGGACCCGCTTCCTCGGTCATGCCTTCCTGGCGCACCATCTCCACGGAGGCAGGGGCGCCGAGCTGAAGGGCTTTGTTGGCCCCGTTCATATTGTGGCAGGCCATGTCGCCGAGGGCGCCCGTGCCGAAGTCCCAAAAGCCGCGCCAGTTGAAGGGGACATAGGCGTCGCTGTAGGGACGTTCCGGCGCCGGCCCAAGCCACAGGTCCCAATCAAGGTGATCGGGAATCTCCGGCGTCTCCTCCGGGCGATCGATACCTTGGGGCCAGATCGGCCGGTCTGTCCACACATGCACTTCGTGGATCTGGCCAATGGCGCCCGTCCAGATCATCTCGCACAACCGGCGGGTGTCGTTGTTGGCCATGCCCTGGTTGCCCATCTGCGTCGCGACGCCGTACTCGCGGGCGGCGTCCCGCAGGACGCGGGCTTCCTTGACCGACCATGTGAGCGGCTTTTCCACGTAGACGTGCTTGCCCATCTGCATGCAGGCCATCGCGGCCACGGCGTGGGTGTGATCCGGCGTGGCGATGACGACGGCGTCGATCTCGTCGCCCATATCGTCGAGCATCACCCGGAAGTCGGTGAATTGCCGGGCGTCGGGCCAGCGTTCGAAACTGCCGCTGGCCCGGTCATGGTCCACATCGCACAGCGCGACGATGTTTTCCGTCGCCATGTCCTCAAGGTCCGGGCGGCCCTGGCCGCCCACGCCGATTCCGGCGATGTTCAGCCGCTCATTGGGCGAAGCGAAAGTGGCCGCCCCCGCGGAGCGCCGTGGCCAAAGCGCCAGGCCCGCGGCCGCGGCGCCGGCGCCAGCAAGAAAGCTTCTTCGTGTGAACTTCATCGGGCGCATAGCTCCCATGTCCTTCTGGTTAACCCCCGGGTTTTCCGAATCGTTTCAGCGCCGGTTGACGCGTCGGCGGATAAGACCCGGCGGGCCCTTAGCGCGGCCCGCCGGGATTGCAACGCTGTTGAGCTAGATCTCCCAGCCGTCGCGGTAGTAGCCTTTGACCATGTCATTGGCCGCGTCGTTGTTGGTGACCTGGAGGTTCGGGCCGTCCCATTCGATGAGCGAGTCGGTGCGCAAGGCCAGGTTGCCGAGAAGCACCATCTCCGTGAAGGGGCCGCTGTAGTCGAAATTGCTCAAGGGAAGGGGGCCGCCCTTGCAGGCCTGGATCCACTCGGTGTATACGCCGGCGGAACGAGGCAGCACTTGGGGAGGCATCTCGTAGTCATCCATCAGCGCCTCTGGCATGAAACGGGGGTTGCCGCCGTATTCGCCACAGGTGAGGATCCCGTCGTCTCCCACGAAGAACGTGCCGTTGTTGCCGTCGCCCATGTGCTCGTCCTCGCCAAGCTCCACGGGCGGCTCCGGCATCTCGCCGCCGTCGTACCAGTAGACCGTTACCGGGTCGAGGCTGCCGCGGGCGGCGAACTCGTACTTGATGACGGACGAGTTGGGGCCGGTCTCATCGGTGGCCCCTTCCTGGCGGACCACTTCCACCGACTCGGGGTACTTCAGGTTAAGCGCCCAGAAGGCCGGGTCCATGATATGGCAGGCCATGTCGCCAAGGGCGCCGGTGCCAAAGTCCCACCAGCCGCGCCAGTTGAAGGGATGGTAGATGGAGTTGTAGGGACGCTCCGGCGCCGGCCCGAGGAAGAGATCCCAGTTCAAGTGATCCGGAACTTCCTCAACCTCCTCCGGGCGGTCAATGCCCTGGGGCCAGACGGGGCGGTTCGTCCAAATGTGGGCCTCGCGGACCTGGCCGATGGCGCCGCTCCAGATCATCTCGCAGAGTTGGCGCACGCCTTCGCCGGCGTGGCCTTGATTGCCCATCTGTGTCACAACGCCATGCTCCCGCGCCGCTTCCGTGAGCTTGCGGGCTTCCCAGATGTTGTGGGTCAGCGGCTTCTCCACGTAGACGTGCTTGCCCGCCTCGATGCAGGCCAGCGCCGCCACGGCGTGGGTGTGGTCCGGCGTCGAAACAAGGACGGCGTCGATGTCATTGGCCATCTCGTCGAGCATCTGCCGGAAGTCCTCGTACCGGGCCGCGTCGGGCCAGGTTTCGAAGGCGTCCGCCGCCCGCTCCGAGTCGATGTCGCAGAGCGCCACAATGTTCTCGTGGCGGCATCCGTTGAGGTTGGCCCGCCCGCGGCCGCCGGATCCGATGGCCGCGATGTTTAGCCGCTCCATGGGGGACACGCGCCGGGCCTGGGCGCCGGCCAAATACGGCGCGGCCATCCCCCCGGCGACAGCGGCCGCCGAGCCCTTCAGGAACGATCTTCTGGTCAAGCCTTTATTACGCATGATTACTCACCTCGTAGGTTGTTGTGCGCCCGCGGGTCTATCGCTCCATGCGTCCGCCGCGAACACTCCGTGGCGCCGTTGGCGCCGCTACTCCCCCGGGGCCTGGCGCCGAGGCGCCCTCGCCCGGCTACACCAAACCGCGGTTGATCCGCTCCATCCGGTCCGCGAGATCCGTGAGATGCTCTTGATCGCCGCCGGACACCTCGGCGGTCACGAAGTCCGTATAGCCCACTTCCTCGAAAGCCTGCCGGACTTCGGCCCAGTTCACATCGCCCTCGGTCAGGTTGACCCATTCCCGGCCGTCCCGGATGAAGTCCTTGTAGTGCACCTTGACGATACGCTCGCCAAGGGTGCGGATCCAGTCTTCGGGCCACCCGAAGGCGACAATGTTGCCCACGTCGAAGTAGGCCCGGAGCCATGGATTCTCGAACTCATCCACATACTGGGCGAATTCGATCGGACTCAGAAGGAAATTGTTCCAAACATTCTCCACCGCGATTACAATACCCAATTCCTCCGCAAGAGGCAACACCTCGCGGATGCGGCGCTGAGAGCGTTCGTAGGCCTCGACATAGCGCACGTTGGCGTTCACCACGGCGGGAACGAGCAACACGGCGTCCGCGCCCATGGCCTCCGCGCTGCGCAGGGCGGTGCGCAGCTCTTCGACTCCCGCTTCCTGCACCGACTCGTCTTGGTGGGAAAGGGGATTCCCCCAACCGCCGTAGATGATCGAATGGATGGGGACGCCGGCGTCCCGGGCGAGTTCGCCCTGCTCGGCCGCGGCGTCGAGGTCGTCCATGGGCGCAGCTTCGATGCCGTCAAACCCGCATTCGGCGGCGAGTTGAAACCGCTCCGCCAACGGAAGTTCGCTCGGCAGCATGTTCAGGATGACCGCCTTCGGCAAAGGTTCGAACGCGCCCTCGTCTTCCGCGGCGGCCGGGATCGCGCTCGTCAGCGAGGCCGCGGCGGCCGCGGCGGCCGATGTCTTGAGAAAGCTCCGCCGGCTGATTCCGTCTGTGCTCATAAATACTCCTTCCGTCGCGCCCGCGCCTATACGGGCAGTTGCCAGGGATCGCGGTAATTGGCCTGAGCCAGTTCTTGCGCCTCCGTGTCGCCGACAATCGTTTCGTTATCGGCGTCCCATTCAATCTTCCGGCCGGCCTTGAAGGCGATGTTGCCGAGGTTGAGGGCCAGCGCGATATTGTAGTGGTACTCCAAGCTGCAACTGGGCTGCTCACGGGTCTTCACCGCGTCCAGGAATTCCCGGATGTGTCCCGGCGACCGCTCCAAGTAGGGCTCGGGGAGATCGGACTCATCGACGCGCTCGTTCTCGCTGATGACGTCGTAGGAGCCGTAGTCGGCGATGAGCGTGGCGTCGCTGCCGTGGAAGGAAATGCCCAAGCGCCGTTGAATCCCTTCCCCAGTGTGATTGAAGAGCCCATGGCTGTTCGCGCACATGTTGGACCACGTCATGATCTTGTCGTCGTACTGATAGACGACTTCCATGGTGTCGGGCACGGTGCTGATGTCATCCACGGCGAACTTGCCGCCGACCGCCGAGACTTCCTTGGGGGCGCCGAGATCGAGGGCCCAGTAGGGGAGGTCGACGATGTGCGGTCCCATCTCGTGGAGCCAGCTATCGATCAACTCGGCGAAGTAGCGGTGCAAACCGTTGTTGAACTTGGCCCAATTGAACCGCATCTCCGGCAAGGGGCCGAGCCACATGTTCCAATCGAGGTTGTCCGGCGGATCCTCGAAATCCGGCTGGCCGATCCCGTCGGGCGTCTCGTTCATGCTCAGGACATTGCGGACCGCCGTCACATGGCCCAGGACGCCGCTCTGGACAATCTCCGCCACGCGGTGGTAGTTCTCGTTGGCGTGAATCTGCGTGCCCACCTGCGTGACCCGGTTGTTGCGCCGGGCGGCGTCCAGCATCGCGCGGGATTCCTGCGGCTTGCGGGCAATGGGCTTCTCAACGTAGACGTCGAGCCCCGCGTCGCAAGCCGCCACCGTCTGGAGAGGGTGCCAGTGCGGCGGCGTCGTGACGACGGCCACGTCCAGCTCCGGATGCTCCAGGAGGTCGCGCCAGTCGGCGTAGCCCTGAGCGCCTTCCCCGGCAAGCTCCAGGCCCCGAGCCCGGTGCGGCTCGTAGACGTCGCAAACGGCCGCCACACGGACATCGTCGTTGTCCAGGAACCCGTTCATGATGGCCATGCCGCGGCCGCCGCAGCCAATCACGCCCACTACGATGGTTTCGCTTGGGTTCTTTTTTCCCTCGCCCGCCGTGGAGGCGGCCGCGGGAATGATCGTCGCGGAACGGCTGGCGAGCCCGGCGCCGAGCGCCGCCGAAGACGATACTTGCAGGAACTTCCGCCGGCTTAAACGGTTCATGATAGTTCTCCCTACGGAGTTTGATGAATGACACGAAGATCTCAGGCAGGGCGCCCGTTATAATGATGGCGCGCCGCCCACGCAACCCTTGCGCATACCGGCTATCATAGGCCACTCTCTTGGAGTGGCGCAAGGCCCGGGCGCAAAAAATCAGACGGTCTTCCCGCCGGGACCGTCACATCGAAAGAGGACCTCCGCAATGCTTCTTATTCCTTCGGACCGCCCGTCCCGCGTCCACTTCTCCGCCATTGGAGGCACGGGCATGGCCGCTGGCGCGCGCCTCGCCCTGGAGGCGGGCTGGGAAGTCCGGGGAAGCGACAATCCCTTGTACCCGCCCGCCTCCGCCATGGTGGCCGCGCTAGGCGCGCCGGTCGCCACGGAGTTTAAGGCGGAAAACTTGGATTGGGCCCCGGATGTCGTCGTGGTGGGAAACGTGTTGACGCGGGGAAACCCCGAGGTCGAGGCCATTCTGGACAGAAAGCTCCACTATGTCAGCCTGCCGGAATGGCTCAAGGACGTGGTGTTGCGGCTCCGGCGCCCGGTCGTGGTCGCTGGAACCCACGGAAAGACGACAACCACCGCCCTCACCGCG
>SLHB01000172.1 GCA_007136375.1 Candidatus Hydrogenedentota bacterium | reverse complement strand
CGCGTATCTACATCGGACACTCCATCTTAGGCGAACCGTTCCAGCTTGTTACGACGGCCTTTCGGCGCACAATACGCCACGCCGCGCCATGGGCTACATGGTCGCTAAGCGTTCGAAAGGCCGTTGCGGCGGAATGGAACATGGGCTCTGCCTTGTGTCCTTGACTATCGTGGTTTAGGCGCTGCGCCGGCCCGGGGTGGACCGGCTTGTCGAGGAGTGTACACGGCGCCGCGCGGAATTGCAAGCTCTTTTCGGCGCCGCTCCTCGCGTTCCTACGCGCGGCTATGCATACTTTCCCCGGCGCATGCATACTTGGCATCCGGGCGCCTCACGCTTCCCGGCGCCGCGCGGCGAGGAGAAACGAGTCGCTCAGCGCCGGAGAAAGGCGCGCGGCGGTTCCGCGCACCAGCTTCTTGACGGCGTTCACCGGGGGATTGTGCATGGCGTAGCGGCGCTCCACGACTTCGAAGGCCGTGGCGATGAGATCCTCCGCCTCGTCCGCTGTGTAGAAGACGCTGCAGAGCTCCATGGGGGCTTTGCCTTCCAGGGCGTTGTAGCGGTTGAACCAGCGGAAGGGGTTGCGCCCCAGGAGGGCGTCGACGCGCCGCCCGAAGGCGACGGCGTTCGGCGCCTCCAGAACGAGCAGCGCGCCGGGGGCGGCCACGCGGGCGATCTCGTCGAGGACATGACGCGGGTTGTAGAGGTGCTCTATGACCGACGCGAAGAGGATCAGCCCGAAGTGGGCGTCCGGGTAGGGCAGGGACTCCCGGTCCACGTCCAGGGCCACCGCCTCCACGCCCCGCTGGCGCCCCGCCGCGACGTCGGCGCCCTGGTCCACGGCGTGCATCGTTCGCGCGTAAGGACCCAGAATGGCCTCGCCGAGTCCGCCGATGTCGCCGCCGCCGCCGATGTCCAGGGCGTTTTTCACGGGCGCGCGCAGCCAGCCCTCCACAAGGGCGAGAATCGCCCGATGGCGGCCAGCATGAAACTGACGGTAATCATCCCGGGAGGTGTGCATTCAGAGGCGGCCCGCGGCGGCGCTAGGCCCTGCGGGACATGGCGTGCTGCTGTTCATTCACGATCTTCAGCATCTCGCGCATGAGCTCGTTGTACTTTAGGAACATGCACTTGTTAAACAAGTGGCACGTGTCGCATTCCTTCAGCTTTTCCTCGTCGACGCGCAGGTAATACTGCTTCGAGTGATCGCGGTAGCGTATGGACATATGACCCAACTGGCCAAAACATTCCTTCATCGGAAGCGGCGCCTTCTCTGACATGACTACAGATTCTCCTTCGAGTATTCGGGTTGTGGCGCGCTCCAAACGGCTTACGTCCGCCGGGGCGCGGGGGCGCCGGGAACCTTGACGGCCAAGGCCACGGCCAGCACGTCCACCACCGCCGCGCCCGCCCGGCGCAACACCCGGGCGCATTCCATCACCGTGCCGCCCGTTGTGACCACATCGTCCACGAGAAGCACGGTCTTCCCTTCCAAGCCGTGATCGTCGGCCATGGAGAAAGCCCCGGACACGTTCTTGCGCCGTTCTTCCGGCGTCTTTAGTTGGCTCTGGGCCCGCGTGGGCCGGTGGCGCTTGAGCGCTTCGCTGTACTCGGCGCCGGGCATGTGGGGCTGGACTTCCCGGGCGAGCAGAGCGGATTGATTGTAGCCGCGCTCCCGTTCCCGCGTCCGAAACAGGGGCACGGGCGCGAGAGCATCGTACGCGGCCAGGGTCAGCTCCCGCAAGGCGAACTCCGTGAGGGTTTCGCCGAGGGGCCCCGCCAAGGCCGGGCGCCCTTGGAACTTGAACAGGCGGATGGCCTCGCCGATGGGCCCGTCATAGTAAGCCGCGCCCGCGATGCGGCGGGCGGGCCGCTTCTTCTGGGGCAAGGCCCGGCAAAGGGCGCAAGGGAAGTTGCTCTGCGTCCCGAAGCCCACGGCGCCCTTGTGGGGCCGTCCGCACAACGTACAGAAGGGCCGGGCGATCCGTGGGCTCAGATCCCAACAGTCTGGGCAGAAGAACCCGTTCTCTTCCGTAAGCAGCCGTTCGCCGCACGCCTTACAGAAGATGGGCAAGAACAGATTCTTCAGGGTCAACAGCAACCCGCCCATGGCCCGCTCCCTTGATTCACAGCGCTGCCGTCACGCCCGCCGGCGCGCCTGCCCGGACACATCCGGTTTACAGTGAAATTCTAGCACATGGCGCGGCGGTCCTTCGGGCGCGGACAAAACAACCACGCCGGACTGGGGCCCGCGGCCCACAATCCGGCGTGGTCTTGGGTGCGATTAAACGAACCACAAGGCGGCGTCAGCCACCCGCACACAAGGCGGCGTCAGCCACCCGCACACAAGGCGGCGTTCGCCTCTGCCGCGCCCGTCCTCATGCCGGTCCGCCAAAGATGGGGTCGAGGATGATGTCGAGCCCTCCGGCGCAGGCGCGGAAGGTTTCGAACTCCGTCCCGCCGTTGTCCGACCATGCGCGGAACTCAATGTCCCGGCAACCATCCTGGGTAATGCGGAATCGCCACGTCACGGTGCGGCTGCGGCCCTGGACGACGTTGCCCAGGGTCAGCTCTCGCGCGGATCCGAAGCTCATCTCCACGCCGTCGGCCCGGGTCGTGCGCACTTCTTCAAGCTGCACGCCGGCCGGAAGCACCGTATTTTCCAGATGCACGCCGGATAAGACGTAGGAACTGCTGCTCACCGTCGTCTGCACCTCAAACGTATCGCCAACGCTGAGGGCGCCGGAGGGAGAGCTCGCGGTCAGCGTCATGTCGGGCTGCGTATCGCCGCGAATGACCGTGGCCGCCATGCCCACCGGCAAGGAGTACCCGTTCCAGAAGGCGTGGGGAGCGTCATAAGGCACGGTCAGCATCCGCCATGTCCCGGCGGCGGGCCGGTCCACGATGGCGGTCAAGACGTTGTCGTCCCACGACCACGAGCGGCGGTCCACGTTCTGGAGGCCATCCCAGGGATCAGCCAGCGCCAGGCCAGGATTGTGCTCAAGCCATAGCTCCAGATCCCAGAGGCGCGCTGCGTCCGCGCCGGCGCTCGCGGGCGGCTCGTCCCAGGTCATGACCACGACGAGGCGATGCGCGTTCTCGGGGACCTCGATGTCCCGGTAGAGGTAGTTGTGTTCATGGACCTGCCCCCACGACCAATGGCCGCGCCAGCCGTTCGGATTGTCCCGGCGCCAATGGGCCTTGTAGGACGAGACGCGCCCCAGGCCGTAATCGTTGCCGTCGGAAAGCGTGACGTCATCGTCGTGGAGAAGCGCCGTCGCCATAAGCCGGGCCCGCGTCAGCATGGGCCGGTCCTGGAAACTGGAGTAGTGCTCCATCATCGTGGCGGCGAGCCCGGCGGCGTGGGGCGCGGCCATGCTCGTGCCGCTGCTGTCGCGATAGCCGCTGGTGGTCCCCGCGTCGGGCGAACCGATCCAACGCCCGGGCGCCACGACGTTGGGCTTCATGCGGCCGTCCGCCGTTGGGCCCCGGCTGCTGGAGGTCCACACCCGGCCCACAGTGTCAAAGCCATAGTCCCGGACATTCCCCACGGAGAGGGCGTTTTTCGCCACGGCCGGCCTCCAGTTCGTCGACGCGCCGGGGCCATCGTTGCCCGCGCAGACGACGTAGAGCGGCCGGCTGTTCCACACGTTCGCGTCGAGCTTGCGCGAGGTGCTGTCCGTGCCCGCGAGGGCTTGGCCGTTGTAGCCGCCGCCGCTGTAATTGATGACCTGCGCGCCCTGATTCGTGAGCCAGTCCATCCCGTCCTGAATCCAGGCGGTCGCGCCGCTGCCGTTGGCGTTGAAGATCTTCGCGGCGCGGATCCGCTGGTTCGCGGAGCTGCCAATGCCCGGCGCCACGCCCCGGTACCGGCTGTTCGCCGCTCCCGTCCCCGCGATGGTGCCCAACACATGGGTTCCATGGCCGTGTTCGTCGTTCCAGACGCCCGCCGCGTCATTGGTAAAGTTTACGCCGAGGCCCCACTTGTTGAGATCTTGGTGCATCGTGGCCGCGGCGCTGCCCACCATAAAGCCCGTGTCCAGGATGCCCAACGTGATGGGCGCCCCGTCGTAGTTGGGCCGGATGTAGTCCGCGCCGATGGTGGGCGTGCTCTCATCATGTTTCGCCAGCGGCGCGGATCCCACGTGTTGCTCCAACATAGGTTCCGCATAGAGGACAAAGTCCTGCGCCACAAGGCCGTCGACGGCTTCCCAGGCCGCCATGGCGCGGACCGCGTGGAGGTCCTCGTCAACGTCGCCAAGGTCGATGCGCGCCTCGTCGAGAGCATTGAGAAGCGGGGGGGCCCGCTCCGCGTCGAAGAGGTTGATGTACAAGGGGACCTCCGCCGGGGCGTCCTCCACGCGGTCCAATTCCTCCCGGAGCTGCTCCAATTCCGGACTGATCCTCAACTCCGGCGGACCAAAGCCTATCCAATGCACGAAGTCCAGCTCCGCGGCGTCTTCAACGGTCTCCGGCGGATCCAAGGGGATCGCCACCTTGTAGGCGCCGCCGTGGGCGCCCAGGACTTCGACGCCCAGGCGGTCCAACTGCTGGTAACGCGGCCCCGCCAAGTACTCCTCGGTGAGCAGGAACCCATACACCATCTCGCGGCCCTGGCTGATCAGGCCGGGAATGGCCGCCGCCAAAGCGCTGTCCACCCCGGCGCCGGGCTGATACGCGCCCGAGGCGAACCGCAACTCCCGCCATTCCCGGCGGGGCGGCGCGCCGTCGGCATACCGGACGTCCCCCCGGGAGAAGATGGGCGGATCCTCAACTTCAAAATCCTCCATCTCGGCGCCGGGTTCTTCCGGTTGCCCATCCTCCCGTTCGCCGTTGGGCGGATCCAGCGGCGGCGCGCCTGTGTCGACGCTCGATTCTCCACCCGGCAGTCCCGCCCGCGAGTAGATCAGCAAATCGCGGTCCACCCGGGGCACCGAATCCATGAGCAACGCTTCACCCGGCGGATCGTCTGGTGGGTCATCTGGCGGATCCTCACGCGGCGGGCATGCCGCCAAGAACGCCGCCGTGACGATGGCGATCAGCGACCGGAGCGACCATGCGCGGCTCTCCGTCAGCGCGCGGCTGGCCGTTCGCGCGGGAGCGGTCAGTCGCCCCCACACGGTCCCCGGCGAACCCCGGGACGCGCCCCTGTAGCTTTCCCTGTCTCCGTGCATCATATGCCTCCTCCTCGTGCGCCGTGACGCGGTGATTGGGATTGGACCTGGATGGCGGTGGCGTACGCGCCGGCGCGCCGCCCGGCCCGAGCGAATTGTTCCCAAGATGATCGGTTTATACTTGATTGGACTTAACACAATCAAGAAAACCAGGGATAACCATGAACTATCAACTTGCTTTATTTGCGAACTGTTCCGCTCACAGGTGAGCAAGCGTCTGCTTACGCATCCGGCGCCGCTGGAATGCGTCTGGTTCGGCGGGCGGCGGGCGCTTCTTGAACGGCAAGGGTTATGCTATAATAGTGCTAAGAAATCGACAGAAGCGGCGGTGTCGAGCTACAGGGCGCGGGGCCCGGTGAGTGGGAGACGCGGGCCACGCAAGGATTCGCGGCGTCCGCGACAAGGAGATCGGCCATGTTTCAGAGCAGACGCGCCGTACTCACCTTCGCCAGAAACACGAGTGTCCTGCATGTGGTGCGCTATCATCTGTCGCGGGCGGGATTCGAAGTGGCCACGGCGCACACCCTCGACGAGGCCGTGCAGCGTCTCCGGGCAAGTCAGCCCGACGTAGTCATATCCGAATATGGTCCCAACGAGACGGAAGGCTGCAACCTTCGCAAACGCGTCTTCCTCGACCCCGGCGTCCGGACCATCCCCTTCTTGTTCCTCGTGGACTCCCCACGGGAGATCGGTCAGCCCGGCTTTGTTATCTGCGGACGGGATGAATACATGCCGAAGCCCCTGGAGCCCATGGGCCTCATCGCGCGGGTGCAGGCGATGGTGACGCGGCGGGCGGCCCTCGAGGAGATGACCCGCATCGACCCGCTCACAAACCTGTTGAACCGGACCACCGTCGAGCATGAAACCGTTGCCGACCTGTGCCGGCTCCTCCGCTACGGGCGGAACGCGTCGTTGGCTTTGGTGGACATGGATGGGTTGCGGAGCGTGAACGAAGCGCTTGGAGAGGCGGCGGGGGACCTTCTGCTGGCGACGTTTGCGTCCTTGGCCCACCGCTCCATGCGGGCGAGCGATCGGTTGGGGCGCTACCGGGGCCAGCAGTTCCTGTTCTACCTCCCCGAAACCAGCGCCGCCGGGGCCGCCGCTTTTCTGGACCGCTTGCTCACCCGTTTCGAGAGCCTATCGGAGCAGGCGGTCGGGCGGCGGGCGACGTTCAGCGCTGGTCTCGTGGAAGCGCCCCAGGACGGCGAGAACTTAGACACACTCCTGCCGCGGTTGCTGCGGGCCTTGTACAACGCGAAAGAGGAAGAGGAGCAAGCCGCGATTCTGCCTTACAGCGCCTGCGCGGAGACAGCGCGTGCCGAGCAGTAGGGCTTCCCCCAGGCTCATTACAGCCCGAACTGGGCCATGAGCACGCGGGCGAGGGCGTCGATGTCTTCCCGCCTTTCGAGGCGCAGGCCGAAACTGGCGGCCATAGGCCCAATGGCCTCGCGCAGGAACACCAACTCAACGGGGGTTGAATCGTAGCCTTCGAAGGGGCCTTCCAGAGGCGTGGCGGCGGCGCGGCGCGCCAGGGCTGTCAAGTAGGGGACCGCCGCGGCCATCTTGCGGTAACTAAGCTTTTCCGGCGTGTCCGTGGCCTGATGGTAATGGGGCCAACGGCCACAGCTAAGGAAGAGGTAGGGCTGCTCGTTCACGCGGAAGACGTGATAGTCGCTCTGATCGCCGATGTACCGGTTCAACGTGGGAACGATCCGCAGGCCCGCGGGCCGCTCCACGCCTTCCATCACGGAGGCCAGGCCGGGGTCGCTTTCCATGCCCGTGACAAAAACCACGTCCTCCAAGCCGCCCACGGGGACATCATGGCCCATCAGATCCATCACCAAGGCGCAGTGAACGGGGCCCCGCTGTTGATGGTAGTAGAAGTGGATGCTGCCCATGGCGTGGGTCAGGTAGTAGGGCGGCTCCTCCGCGTCGAAGAAGGCGAACACGACGGACCGGTCCAACGGCGCTTCCCGGAGCCGTTCCGCCGCCGCCAGGGCAATGGCGATCGCCGCGGCGTTGTCGTCCGCGCCGGGTTGGGGCCCGCAGGTGTCGTAGTGAGCGGCGATGAGCAGGGGCGCTTTGGCCGGGTCCGCGCCGGGCAATTCGCCGAGCACGTTAGTGAGCGCGCTTCCGTTCGCTTCGTAGGGCAGGCAATAATCCTGGCCGCCCGCATACGGCGCGAGGCCCAGGGTTTCCATGCGGCGCAGTAGATGCTCCCGCGCCGCGGCGTGGCCCGGCGATCCGGGAAGACGGCCCTCTGGCGCCGCCAAGGCTTCGACATCGCGCTTAAGCTGCTCTTCGGGCATGAAGCAAGTCCCTCCTTCTCAGCTGCTCGGAGTTCCGCGGAGCCAGGGCGGGCCGCGGGTGATGGCGGGGCGCGTTCTCGCGCACGAACCGGGCCAATATACCACACCGCCTCCGCCGCGCCCGGCGCCCGCCGCGAACCGCGGATGCGCGGGGCTTCCGCCCATCCAGGCCGCGAACACACTGCTTCCGGCGGGCGTCGCTTGTGTTGCCACACCGTCCGGGCTATCATGCCCGCGAGGCTGTGGCAGCGGGCTTGAGGCCCGATGTACGCATACCATTATGGGGGGTAGGGGTTATGTCGAGTCCAGTGAAAATGAACCGGCGCGGCTTTCTGCGCGCGGGAACTGGGGCCGTGGCCGCGCTCGCGGCGCGGCGCATGCTTGCGGGCAAAGGCGCGCTTGCGTCCCCCAACGAACGCGTGAACCTGGGGTGCATCGGCGCGGGCGGCCGCGGACGCTCCGTCTTGCGGCACTTCGCCACGCTGGACAACTGCCGCGTCGTCGCCGTGTGCGACGTCAAGGAGAGCGCGCGGGAAGAAGCGCGCCGCCTCGTCAACGAGTATTACGGCAGCGATGCGTGTGCGGCGTACAACGGCCACGAAGAACTGCTCGCGCGGGACGATGTGGACGCGGTGCTCATCGCCTCGACGGACCATTGGCACCTGCTCCACACCGTGGACGCGGCCGACGCCGGCAAAGCCATCTACCTGGAAAAGCCCATCGGTTTGAGCATCGAGGAAGCGCAGGTCGTCCGCTCCGTGGTGGAAGAACACGGGACCGTATTTCAATTCGGCACACAGCAGCGCTCGGATCCCCGGTTCCGGCAAGCCTGCGAACTCGTCCGGAACGGGGCCGTGGGCGCGTTGCACACGGTGAAGGTCAGCGTCCCCGCGGGCGCCGATGAACGGCCCGGGCTGGAGCGCATCGAGGCCGAGCCCGTGCCCAGCGGGCTGGACTACAAACGCTGGCTGGGCCCCGCGCCGTGGCGGCCGTACATCCCCCAGCGGGTCATCACGCCGTACTGGTATCACAACAGCGACTATTCCCTGGGGTTCATCGCGGGCTGGGGCATCCACCACATCGACATCGCCCAATGGGGCATGGACACGGAGCTCACGGGGCCAGAGACGGTTGAGGGCCGCGCCGTTTGGCCGAGCGGCGACGCCCTTTGCGACAATCCCCTCGGCTGGGAGATCGAATACAAGTACGCGAACGGCGTCACGGTGGATTTCACCGACAGCGAAACGGGCCACCGGCAAGGCGTCACGTTCGAGGGCGGCGACGGCTGGATTTGGGTGTCCCGGAGCGGCATCGAAGCCGAGCCCGCGGGTTTGTTGGACGAACCCCTTGGCGAGGACGCCGTCCGCCTCTACCGCAGCGACGATCACGCGGCCAACTTTATCGAATGCGTGCTGGAAGGAAAAGCGGCCGTGTCCCCTATCCGCGAGTCGGTCTGCTCGGACATCGTCTGTCAGCTCGGCTGGATCGCCGTCCACTGCGGCGGCCGGAAACTGCGCTGGGACCCGGAGGGCGAGTGGTTCCCGGAAGAGGACGCGCCCAACCGCTTGCTGCGCCAGAACTGGCCCGAACCAGAAGCGTGAGACCCGCCGCGCCGCGTTAATCAATAGCAACATCCACGAACTTGGGAGCGTATATGTCTGAAGAACAGTTGATCGTTGGGATGCCGGCGGGATCACTGGCGGATCCGAACCGCGGCGGCAACCTCGTGCAATTGCTGCGGAACGCCGGCTTTCCGTCCCGGGGATACGAAAAGGGCGGCCCGAGCAGCTTCCCCATCACGCCCTTCCTCGTGGGCTGGGACGGACGGCCCCAGGAGTTTGGCGCGCAACTCGCCTTGGGCGAGATCGACATCGCCATCGCGGGCGAAGACTGGATCCGCGAGCGCGAGCTGGAGGCGGCCTATGAATACGGTCAGCCCTTCCAACTCACGAAACTGCTCTCCCTGGAGCGGGGCGGCGTCCGTCTCGTCATCATCGGCGATCTGGAGGGCCGGAACAAAGACTTGGGGACGTGGCTCGCCGGCTTGCTGAAGGAGAAGCCCCTCATCACCATGGTCGCCGAAATGCCGTACTTGGCGTTGGAATGGTTCCAGAATCAGATCAAAACCCTGGGGTTCGCCAACAGTCATGGCCAGTTTTCCGTGCAAAAGTTCAAGACGCCGCCGCGCATTAGCCAGGGCATCGTGATCTACGAGACCTGGGGCAAGACGGAAGCGAAGGTGAAGCACGGCGCGGTGGATCTCGGCTTGGAGATCACGCAGACGGGCAGCGCTATCCGCAACTACGGCCTTTCGATCGTCAGCGAGGTGCTTCAATCGGAAACCGCCGTCTTCGCCAACCCCGGTCTCAAGGAGCACCCGGCCAAGCACGAGTTGGCCCGCATGTTCCTGTTGAATCTGTACGGCGCCATCTTCGCCGAGGACAAGGTGCTCATGCTGTTCAACGCAAAGAAGGAGTTCGTGCCGTCCATTCAGGCCTATCTGGAGCGGAACCGGCTGTTCGCGGACGAGCCGACAATCAACGAGGGCCTGAACTTCACTGAGTTCAACGTGCAGATGAACGCCACCAGCCGCGAGTTGCCCCTGGCGAAGGCGCGCTACGAACTCGCGAAACTGGGCGCGACGAACATCGAAACCATCCCCCTTGACTCCTCGATTCCGGGCTTGCACGTCCTCGATTTTTGAGGCGTCCGGCGCGCCGTCCCCCGCCACGCGGACGCCCTTGCGGGGGAACGCCCAGGAGAACGACGCTGGCCCTTCAGGCGATTGCGTGAATTATGGTAGACTTTACGGTGTCTAAGCGCATGAGAGTGAAGCGCGCCCAAAGCGGCGCGTTTCCTGCTTATGACGCCCAACTTTGCGAGAGAAACTGGAGCATTTGAAGCGCGGCCCGCGGGGCGCTTCCGGGCGCGGGCCCGCCCATGGTCGAATCGAACGGCGGATTATGGCAAAGCATACGCAGGACTCCTACGTTGGATTGAACAGCTTGAGCCTGGATTTTGTAGAAGGCTTGTACGAAGAATATTTGCGTGACCGCAACGCGGTGTCCGAGGATTGGCGCGCCTACTTCGAGGACATGAGCCGCGGCAACGGAGATCCGCCCCCGCGCCTGAAACCCTCCTTCAAACGCCGGAGCGTGTTCAACCCGGCCGGCGCCAACGGCAACGGCGCAGCGGCCGCCGCGCCGGACATCTCCGCGCTCCACTTGCAGGACAGGGTCGACCAATTGATCCGCGCCTACCGCGTGCGCGGGCACCTCATTGCCCAGCTCGATCCTCTGGGCATGCCCCGGCCCCCGCAGCCCGAGCTGGAGCCGTCCTTCTATGGTTTCTCCGAAGCCGACATGGACCGGACGTTCTCCACGAACACCATCAACGGCCCCGAGGTGCTGACGCTCCGGCAGATCGTGTCGCGGATGCGCAACACGTATTGCCGCTACATCGGCGTGCAGTTCATGCACATCGACGATCTGGGCATCAAGAATTGGCTTCAGGAGCGAATGGAGGGCAGTGAGAACCACCTGGAGCTGAGCCGCGAGGAGCAGTTGCGCATTCTCACGCGGCTGACGGACGCGGTCATCTTCGAGGAGTTCATCCAAAAGAAGTTCATCGGGGCGAAAAGCTTCAGCTTGGAGGGCGCGGAGAGCCTCATCCCCCTTCTGGACTTGGGCATCGAACGGGCGGGCGGCCAAGGCATTGACGAAATCGTGCTGGGCATGGCCCACCGGGGCCGGCTCAACGTCCTGGTCAACATCATGGGCAAGAGCGCCCGGCAGGTGTTCCGCGAGTTCGAGGACAGCGATCCCGAGCTGTACCTGGGCGGCGGCGACGTGAAATACCACCTGGGGTATCACTCCGACTGGGAAACCGCAAGCGGCCACGAGGTGCACGTTGCCCTCTGCTTCAATCCCAGCCACCTGGAGTTTGTGAATCCCGTGGCCATGGGCCGGGTGCGCGCGAAGCAAGACCGCATGAACGACGCGCAACGGGACAAGTACATGGTCGCCTTGATCCACGGCGACGCGGCCTTCGCCGGCGAAGGCGTGGTCCAGGAGACGCTCAACATGAGCGAGCTGGAAGGTTATGCGACGGGCGGCGCGCTCCACGTCGTGGTGAACAACCAGATCGGGTTCACGACCACGCCCAACGACGGGCGGACCAGCACCTACGCGACGGATGTGGCGAAGATGCTCCAGGCGCCGATCTTCCACGTGAACGGCGAGGATCCCGAAGCGGTGGCGCAGGTCGTGAACCTCGCCATGGAGTTCCGCAAGACCTTCAAGCGCGACGTCTTCATCGACATGTACTGCTACCGGCGCCGGGGCCATAACGAGAGCGACGAGCCATCCTTCACGCAGCCCCTGATGTATCAGGCCATTGAGCAACGGAAATCCGTCCGCGACGGCTACTTGAGCCACCTCCTTCGCCTCGGCGGCGTGACCCAAGAGGAAGCCGACGAAATCGCCGAGCGGCGCCGGCGGCACCTGGAAGAGGAGCTCGCCGTCATCCGCGACGACGGAGACAAGCGGCACCGGCCCAGCATTCTCGGCCGGGTTTGGAAGCATTACCGGGGCGGACCGGAGGCGGACACCGCCGACGTGAACACGGGCGTGGACAAGCAGAACCTCTCCGCCCTCCTCATGGCCCAGACGCGCCTGCCCAAAGGCTTCACGCTGCATCCGAAGATGAAGCGCGGCATGGAATTGCGCGAACAAATGGCCAAGGGCGAGAAACCCCTGGATTGGGCGATGGCGGAAAGCCTGGCCTTTGGGAGCCTGGCCACGGAAGGCGTCCGCGTGCGCCTGAGCGGCCAAGACAGCCGCCGGGGCACCTTCAGCCACCGCCACGCCGTTTTGTATGACTATGAGACGGGCAAGACCTACGTGCCGTTGAACCATTTGACGAAGGATCAGG
>SLHB01000116.1 GCA_007136375.1 Candidatus Hydrogenedentota bacterium | reverse complement strand
CGGTTTTCCACCCAGCGCGTCGTGATCTGCGGGCTCAGCGAACTGGTCGCCCAAGTGTCCATGACGTCGGGGTCGCCGGTAAACCCGCCCGGTTGATCTCGTTGCGATTCGGTGTAACCTTCCGGGACGTCCTCCAGGGGATCGATGGGCAGATCCCCGGGCTTCGGCAGCAGCCGCTCGCCGTACTGCACGCGGCCTTGGCTGTCGACGGTATACCAGACTGGAATGGGCACGCCGAAAAACCGTTGCCGGCTGAGACACCAATCCTGGTTCAGGCCTTCGACCCAGCGCTCGTAGCGAAGGCCCATGTGGGGCGGCCGCCATTCGATCTTCTGCCCTTGTTCAATGAGGGCGTCTTTCTTATCAAGGATGCGGGCGAACCATTGCCGCGCGGGGATGTATTCGAGGGGATGATCGCCCTTCTCAAAGACACGGACCACGTGGGTGATGTTCTCCTTGGGCCGGTCAAAGACGCCGCCCCGTTCTTCCATGATCTCGACAATGCGTTTCTGAGCGCCCGCGATGCGTTTTCCCGCCAGTTCTGCATACACCGCGTTGGCGGCGCCGGGGTCCTCGCTCTCCCAGCCCTCCGCGCCGAACTCCACGGGCATGAGGCGGCCGTCCTTGCCGACGACTTGGCGGATGGGCAGCCCGAGGGCTTGCTGCCACTCCACGTCCACCTGGTCGCCGAAGGTGCAGACCATGACAATGCCGGTCCCCTTTTCGGGGTCGGCCTTCTCGTCGGCCATGATGGGCACGGGCACGCGGAACAAGGGCGTGACCGCCCGCTTGCCCACGATATCCTTGTAGCGCTCGTCCTCCGGGTGCACCAGCACGGCGACGCACGCGGGTAGCAATTCCGGGCGCGTGGTGGCGATGACCACATGCGCATCGCTTCCCTGTACGCCGAACCGCAGGAAGTGATAGGCGCTGGCCTTTTCCTTGTCGGCGACTTCCGCTTGAGCGATGGCGGTTTGGAAGTCGACGTCCCACATCACGGGCCGGTCGTCCTGGTAGATCTCGCCTTTGTCCAGCAGTTCGAGGAAGCTGTACTGGGAGGTGCGGCGACAGTGTTCGTCGATGGTCGCGTATTCCTGCTCCCAGTCATAGGAAAGGCCCAATCGGCTCCACAAGCGGCGGAAGGCCTCTTCGTCCTCCTTCGTCACGGCGTCGCACAGTTCAATGAAGTTCCGCCGGCTGATGGGCAGCGGGGTTTCCTTGGTCTTGCCTTTCCGCTCCGCCTTGAAACTAGGATCGTAGGGAAGGTGCGGTTCGCAGCGGACATTGAACAGATTCTGCACCCGCCGCTCGGTGGGCAGGCCGTTATCGTCCCAGCCGATGGGAAAGAAGATGTTCTTGCCCCGCATCCGCTGATACCGGACGATGAAGTCCTGGTGGGAATAGCTGAACATATGCCCCACGTGCAGGGAGCCGCTCACCGTTGGAGGCGGCGTGTCCACCGCGAAGGTCTCCTCGCGCGGCCGTTCGGGATCATAGGCGTACAGGCGATCCTCGGCCCAGCGGGCCAAATGCCGGTTTTCAATTTCGTGGGCGTCGTATTTCTTGGGCAGATCCATAAAGCGGGAATCCTCATTGGGAAAGTGTGCTCGGCCGGGCAGAGCGGGCGCGCCCAACCGTCGCCGCGCCGTCAACAGCGGACAACGCTAAAATATGAACCAGAAAACGAAGTCCTGCAGGGGCGGGATTACGACCATGAACACCGGCCGCGCGACGATGATGGCGATGAGTATGCCGAAGGGGCCGATGGTCTCAAGCATCCGTTGCCCATCCGGCGGCAGGAAATAGTGCAGCACGTAGTGGCCATCCAAAGGCGGTACCGGAATCATATTGAAGACAACTAAGATGAAATTGATCATAACAAGATAGAACGCGCCGGCAAACCAAGGCGAACCCGCCACCGCTTCCGCGCCGAAGGCGAACACCGCAGCTTTCAAGACCATCATGGTGATAAAGGCAATGACAACGTTGGAAGCGGGACCTGCAACGGCGATCAACATGGGATCGCGGCGGATGTTGTTCAGATTCGCCGGATTAAAGGGCACTGGCTTCGCCCAGCCAAAGAGAAACGGGAATGGGAAGATGATCATTAGTATGGGCAGAAGCACGGTGCCAATGGGGTCCGCGTGCGCCACGGGGTTCAGCGTGACGCGCCCCAGAAGCCGGGCCGAGGGATCGCCGCAGTTTTCCGCCATTTTCGCATGCGCCGCCTCGTGGACGCAGAGGGAAAAGAGCAGGCATATATACTGAACTACAACAACTTCTAGGGCAATATCCACCGGTTACTCCTTGGTTCCATTGGAATCCGGGGGAGTATACGAAACGGCGCGGCCGGAGTCAAAAGCCGTGGCCAAAGCGCTTTTCAACATTACCGAACTAAACAGTATTCTTGTTTTCGGTATCGCCGCAAACGACAGCCCCCAATCGCCGGGTTAGGCTAACAACGCGAGGACTACATTCCCCCCTTTGAGGGGCGGGGGATGTTAACGGCTCAACGGGGCGCCTTGCCCTGCGATTGAGGAGCCCACGGAGAGGTTACACTGCCCCTGAATTCCCGCTATAATACGGCTCGACGGAGAGCACACAGCGGCCACGGACGTATAGAGGCGCATTGCCGTCCCCGCGAACAACCATAGAGGTAGCGCGCGAGTATGAGCACAATCAAGTGCCCCAAGTGTCAGCACGAGAATCCGCCACAAGAAAGCCACTGCGCCCGTTGCCAGACCCGGCTGGCGGCTCCCCAGGGAGAAGCGTCTCAAGACAAGACCCGCGATTCCGGCGGTCACGGCGGGGCCGCGTCCGGCCGTTCCAAAGGGCAGGAGAAGGCGGCCCGGAACAGCGGAGGCGCGCCCGCCGGGGACGGGAGCCAGGCCTCCGGACAACGGCTCATCACGTTCCGCAAGGGGCAGGTCGTCGCAAACCGTTACACGGTCCTGGATCTCATCGGCCGCGGCGGCATGGGCGTCATCTACCGCGTCCACGATAACGTGCTCAACGAGGAGGTGGCGCTGAAGACGCTCCTCCCCCAGTTCGTGCGCGACAAGATGGTCGTGCAGCGCTTTTATAATGAAGCCCGCATCGCCCGCCAACTTGCCCATCCCCACGTGGTGCGCGTCCATGATATAGGAATGGCCGACAAGGTTCTCTATATCTCCATGGAGTTCTTGAAGGGGAAATCCCTGCGCGCCATTCTGGACAGCCTGCCGGAGGGTCAACGGCTTCCGCCCGCCACGACGCTACGCATAGCCGATGAACTGTGCCAGGCCTTGGAGTACGCGCACCGTTACACGGTTCACCGGGACATCAAGCCGGAAAACGTGATGATCGGCGAGAACGGCCACGTGAAGCTGATGGACTTCGGCATTTCCAAGCTTGTGACCAGCGGCAATCTCACCGTGACCAGCGTGGTCATGGGGACGCCCCACTATATGTCTCCCGAGCAATTCCGGGGAAGCCGCCACGTGGACGGGCGCGCCGACATCTATAGCATGGGCGTGCTCCTCTATGAGTTGCTGACCGGCGTCATTCCGGCGGGGACCATAAAACCCGTCTCTCAAGCCGCGCCGGAAGCGCCCCGGGAGCTGGACCGCATCTTGGCGAAGTGTATGGAGCCGGAGGCGTCGGATCGCTATCAGAGCGTGCAGGATCTGCGAAGCGCCCTGCGCCCGGTCTGGCTCAACATGAGCGCGCCGCCTGCGAACGCGCCCGGCCCCATTCCCGAGCCCGTGGCTAAGAAGAAGAAGTCCGGCGGCGCCCGCGCGGCCGTGGGAGGCGCGCTGGTGGCGGCCATCATCCTGGCCGCGGCGTATGGACTGTGGCAGGCGGAAACGTGGCGCGCGGCGCAACCCCAGTTCGATGGGCGCCCGGCGAATACGGCGGCCGGAGCGCGGAACGCCAACACTTTCTCGGAGATGCAGCGTCTCGCAAGCCAGATGATGAACGCGGCGGCGGAACGCAATGACTGGGACGCCTGGGCGGCGGGCCACTTCGAGGAAGGAGAGGCTCACTGGGACAACGCCCTGGCCGCCGATCGGGCGGGCGACCGCGGCGGCGCGCTTCAAGCGGGGTGGGAGGCTTTGCAGTACATGGGGGGCCCCCTCATCGCGCCGGAGGGTATGGTGTTTATCCCCCCGGGCCCAGCGATCCTGGACGCTCAGGTCTACACCCATTTGCCCGGTTTCTTCATGGACCGGACGGAAGTAACCGTCGAGGACTACCTGGCGTTCTGTCGCGACGCGGGCTGGCGGATCCCCCCAAACACCGAGCCGCTTCCCGATGACTATCCTGTCCGGATGGTTTCCTTCTTTGACGCTCAAGCCTATGCCGCCTGGCGGGGCGCCCGATTGCCCACCGAGGCCGAGTGGGTCCGGGCAGCGTACGGCGGCGCGCCCACGGCGTACCCTTGGGGCGATGAATGGGAGGCTGGCGCGGCCAACGCGGCGACGGGGGTGCTCGCCGCGACGGGCAGCCATGAGGACGACGTGACGGTGTTCGGCGTCCTAGACATGGCGGGCAATGTGTCCGAGTGGACGCGAACCCACAACGGCCCCGAGGAGCCGTCTGGCCCGCCCACGTTCGGAGCGCAGCTCCTGGTGCGGGGCGGCCACTATGGACAGGCCGCGCCACTCACGGCCCGGTTCACCCAACGCTATGAAGAGCGGCGAGCCTACGTGGGCTTTCGTTGCGTCAAACCCTTCCCGGCCGATTTGGAGGCATTGGAAGCCGCGCTGTAGCCGCCGCACAAGAGGGGAAGCAGCAGGATTACGCCGCGCTAACGGGCGGATCCGTCAGCAGCCTAACCTCGTAGTGAAGCGCGAAGCGGCCGCCGCGCCGCAACGACACCGCCGGGGACCGCAGCTCCATCCACACTTCCTCCAGGATGGGGTTCCATACAAGGGAGCACCGGCGAAGCTGACCCGGACGCCATGACACCTCCACCCCGTGGCCCGTGGCGGGATTGAAGAAAGCCAGCGCGTCGCCGTCTTCCCAGTGCGTCTCCAGGGGGCTGACGCCCGCCCCGTAGGGCGGCAACGGCCTTTGTTCCCAGCCGCCCGCCTCTCGCCGGAAGAACGCCGGAAAGTCCTCTCCCCTTCCCCGCCATTCGCCGGCGATAAAGCGGGCCCGCGCGATGATTCGCCAAGCGGCTGCTTCGGGCGCCTCGTGAATACACTCCAGACTCCAACGGGCCGCGGCGTTGCGCGCGTCGATGCGCCGGATAACCCGGCCGGCGCCGGACGCCTGTCCGGTCATGGCCAAGACGCCGCCCTCTCGCCAATCGGCCTCGGGCTCGGGAAACGCGAGACCATTGCCGGTAAGGGCGCTCACCTCGTCCTGCAAGACGCTGTGCTGAAGCGTAGGCCCCCAATGGCGCCACGCTCCCAACACCGCCTTGCCGGAGGGTTCGTGGACAAGGTCCACGACGGCGCCGTCGAGCTCGGGGACCGCCGTCAAACGCCACGGGCCTTGAGCCAACTGAACCGCGTCGCCTCCTTCCCGGTAGGCGGCGATGCGGGCGAAATCCCGTTCGATAGGCACGAACTCCTCGCTCTGGGTCAGACCATACTGCCGGGCGCGCGCCTGGTATTCCGGAATCAGGGCCGCCGCCTGGTCGGTGAACCGGAGCGAGAGCCGTCCGCCGTGCTGTTGGAAGCGCGCTCCGGTCTCGACCATGGCCTTGTAAGCAGAGAGGGAAGCCTTACGCACGCGCTCGCGAATGTCGGGGCCGGGCGCGGCGTTCTCCGCTTGCCCAAACAAGGCCAAGGCGGCCCGGGCCAGGGAGGCGTCCACGCCGGCCTCGGCCGCATGAACGAAACACCAGGGATGGGCCTCCTTGCGGGCCGCGTGCTCGTGCGCGCGGACAATGTAGCCCCGGATCGAGCCCGCCGCCGGTCCGTAGTGGAGATCCAGAAATTCGTTCACCAAGGCCTCGCTGTCCAGATCAGGGTTCCACAACAACCGCGAGGTCACGTAGGCCCGCAAGTCCGACAGCTCGCCCGCAGGGGACCGGCCGTTGCCCTGGGCGAACACGCCCTTGACCCCCTTGTCCCGGAGCAGCCGCAGGTTAGGCCCCGTGCTCCACAGACTCGGATGGGGCATGTCCATATGCTGGAGGTTGGCCAGATAGGTCCAGACCCACACCTCTGGCGTCAAGGCGAGCCAGCGGTCCAGGTCTGCGGCGAAGGCTTTATTACGCGGGCAGTCCGCCGTGCCGAAGGCGTGGCGGGCGCAAGCCTCGAAGCTGCACAGTTGAATCTGAACGTTGGGCCTGGGCGTCATGCGCCGTGGCGGGGTTCGGGTATGCATGTAGGCCAGCGTGCCCACCTTCACTCCGGGATGAGCCGCGGCCACTTCATCCGCAACCGCGTTGACAAGGCCTAGGTGGGCGCCCATGGGGCTGCCTTCCCGCCGATTCACCGCCATGCAACGGGAACATTGGCAGTAGGCGTCATTGTCGTTCTGGGAGACGCTCACGGCCTCGGCGTAAGGGTTTTCCTCGATGTCGCGTAACGCCCCTTCCGCGGCCAGGCGGATGACCTCCGGATGGGTGGCGCACACCTGGGGTCCATCCCGGGGCCCATGCAGGCGGCGATGGCCATCAACAAGGGCGAAATAATCAGGGTTGGACGCGCCATAGACCGCCACGGGCACGAACCGGTGGAGGCTGTGGCTGATTAGGGGTTGGTTCGTTCCCCAGCCGTAGCGCTCCTCGTGAAGCACCGTATTGTTTCGGAGCCGCGCGGCGAAGGCGGGATTCTCATTGAGTTCATGATAATAGACCCACCGGAAAGCGAAAGGCGGAACATAACTCCACGAACCTTCCGGCAAACTCACGCGGTTTTTCGAGGGAATATGCGTGTGGCCGGCGGCAAGAAACCGGACGCCGAGCCATTCCTCGGCGAAATGGTACACGCCGAATAGCGTGCCCCTTGGCGACGCGCCCGCGATGGCCACGCAATCCCGCCCCGCAAAGTATCGCGCCCCCTCTTCGCCAAGCGCTCCTTCATCGAGGCCGGGCAAGCCAGACGCATCCTCGCCGGCGGTCCTTCGCCACGCCTCCGGTCCGACAAGGATGCGGCCGCGCGCCGGCGCCGCTTCTTCGATAGAGGGAGCTTGCCCCAGGGAGGCTTCGATGAAACGTTGAAGCGCTTCCGCCGCATACCGCACCGCAGGCGGACTGTCCCCCGGCGCCACAATCGTCCATGTCCCCACGACCTCCCGCGGAATGTCGATCACGCCTCTTTCCTCCCTCCCGTTACATCTGTTTGTTCGAGGACAAGCTTCACGGTTGTTACGCCACATCGTTGACAGTCTTGGCCCAGGTTCATGATAGTGGATTAGGGGCGTCTCACGGTATCGCGGCGTTTGCATGAAGGTGGATAGGGCGACGCTCGAGACCGGCCTGAGCGCCGCGCCAGGAACCAAGACGGCGGGCGCCGTTGGGCGACGCGCTGCCTACAGAAACAGCCTGTCAACACATCCGTCCTAGCTAGCGTCGAGGCGCAGGGCCTTGATTCGACACCAAGACATCCTCCTAAAACCTCTTCCCGCTTTCGCGGGGACAGGCGGGCGAGGAAGACGTACTACGATGGAGGGCGGGCGGAGCGCCCTTCGGCGGCGAGGCGTTCGTTGGCGGCTTGGAGTTTTTCGAGGATGTAGGCGCGTTCGTTTTGGGGAGTGAAGTTCCAGCCTTCGTCTTCTTGTTGGGGCAGGTCGAAAACCCAGGCCGCGGCCAAGGGAACGCCGCTGTTCATCATGGCTTGGATCATGGCGGCGTGATTCTCCCGGACCTTGCCGGCGTCGGCGGAGGGCGGACTGGGGGCGCCGAACTCGCCCACGAACAGGGCCTTGCCCGCGTTGGCGGCCGCGTCGAGCGAGATGGCCAGCAGTTCGCCGTAGGTCAGCGTCTCGCGGCCAAACCGGTCCTCGATGTGATCGGGATAGAGGCGAATGGACGCCAGATTATGGGGATCCGGCGTGATGTCCACCAGGTTCTTCCGGTATTCCGCTTCGGAATCCTGGCTCCACCCCTCCCCTCGCCGCATGTGCTCGGCGGACGGCCGGGGGATGGAGTGGCCGGTCGTGATTACACGATGCGGATCGTGCCGCCGCACGGCCTCGGCAAAGGCCTTCGCGGCCGTAATCACCATCGCGTGGGTGAGGTCGTCTTCGGGCCCGCGGGATTCGGGCGTGCCGAGGCGCGGCGCCGTCATGGGCCGGTGCTCCTCGGCATTGGGCAAGTCGGCGGCGAGGTTGTACTCATTGCCGAATTCCCACGCCCATATCGCCCGCGCGTCGCGGTAGCGCGTCACGACTGCCTCCACGTATTCCTTCATGAAGGCATGGGTCTTGCTCTCCCTGTCGCCCCAGGCGCTGACGGGCTCGCCGACGATGTCGGGGACACAGCCGTGATACCAGAACAGGCTGGGGATGAGGCCGAGGCCGTGGGCTTCCGCGCTGGCGACGAACGCGTCCATCCGCGCGAAGTACGCGTCCCGGTCTTCGAGATACAGCTCCCATTGGACGGGCCAGAAGCCGCCAAAATTCACGCGGGCGAAGGGGATCCCGTGTTCCGCCAACACGGCGAACCCTTCCTCGTAGGCGTTGTCGTCTGGGTCAAGGATGACACGCATGAAGGCGTCAAAGTAGTTGACGCCGAAGCCCCGGTAGGGCGCGCCGTCCCGCAGCAAGACGCCTTCCTCGTCCACGGTCAGCCCTGGCGAGGCGGCGGCGGCGCCAACGCCCAGGCCAATGGTCGCTGTGATGCACGCAACGGTCCGGCTCATGCTTTGGCTCCTTCTTGCGGCAGGTCCCCGTCACGGGGCGGCGCGAACCGGCGCAGTTCGTACAACATCAGGGACGCGCCCAACACGGCGGCGGCCTCCGCGCGGAGGGTGTGCGCGCCCAGGGACACAAAACGCGCGCCCCGGCGCCGGCACGCCGTCAGCTCTTCCTCCGTCAGCCCGCCCTCCGGCCCTACCACGAAGGCGCCGCCCGCTTCCGCGTCCACGGCGTCCTTACCGAAGGGCGCCGCGCCGGGTCCTTGCGCCGCCACGGCGATGGGTCCGGCAGTGTCCGTCAAGGCCGCCTCCAGGGACGGGGCCACGGCGAAGGTGGGCAACCAGGCGCGGCCGCACTGTTTGCAGGCTTCGATGGCCCAGCGCTCCCATTTGTCGCGGCGTTTGGGCGGACGGTCCGAGTGGGCGGCGCGGAAGAAGCAGAACCGGCCGACGCCGAGTTCCGTGCCCCGCCAGATGATGTGTTCGATGGGGGCGTCCCGGTTGAGCCAGGCTTGGACCAGCGTCACTGACGGCATGGGCGGCGGCGCGGTCCGCGCCGATTCGACGACAACGGCCGCGTCCTTGCCGCTCAGGATTTCCATGCGGCCCACGCCTTCGCCGCCGCGGCCGTCGAACAACGCCACGGGATCGCCGTCCCGCATGCGTACGGCCTTGAGGGCATGGCGCGTCTCGTCCCGCGACAGGACGTGGCGGCCGCCCACGGCGGGCATGGATGGCGCGTAGAACCGGTAGCGGTGCGACACGGGGGTTTCCTTATAAGGCGCTCCGGCCAACGCGCGCGGACACACGGCGCCCAGGCCGGCGCGGCTAGCGCGTCAATTGAAACTTTGCACGAGGGAGCCTATCAGAAGATACCAGCCATCGGCGAGAACGAACATGATGACTTTGAAGGGGAGGGAGACGAAGACAGGCGGGAGCATCATCATTCCCATGGACATGAGGGTGCTCGCCACGACCATGTCGATGATGAGGAAGGGGATGTAGATGTAGAAGCCGATGATGAAGGCCGTTTTCAACTCGCTCAGGACGAAGGCTGGAACGAGCACATGGAGGGGCACGTCATCGGGCGTGTCCGGAGGCCCCATCTCGGCGATATTGAGAAAGAGGGCGAGATCCTTGGGTTTCGTCTGGCGAAACATGAAGTCCCGGATGGGGATGAGGGCCTGCTCCAAGGCTTCCTCCTGGGTCAGTTCTTCCTGGAGGTAGGGTTGCAGGGCCTGGTTGTTCACCTCCATGTAGGTGGGCGCCATGATGAAGAAGGTGAGGAAGAGGGCCATGCCGATGAGCACTTGGTTCGGCGGCGATTGCTGGGTGGCCATGGCTTGGCGGAGGAAGCCGAGGACGATGATGATGCGCGTGAAGGACGTGGTCATCACCAGGATGGCGGGCGCCATGGAGAGGACGGTGACGCCGAAGACCACGAGGAGCGTGGTGGAGATCTGCTCGGGCCCCGTGGCGGCTTCGACCCCCTGGATGATGTTGAGTCCCAGCGGGTTCTCTGGCGCCTCCTCTTGCGCCAGCGCTTGGGGCGCGGCGGCGGCGAAGGCGATGACGAAGATCCATCCGAGCCACGGGCGTCCGTGTCCGCGCGTCGAGCGAGCGGTCCGTAGTCCCCGAAAGCCTATGGCCACCGCATGCGCCGTACCCAACTGGAGTTCCTCTGCTTCCGCAATCGTCGGTCCGCGCGCCCCAGGGACGCGCGCGTTCCCCAACCCTGGCCTTGCGCCGCGTCCCGCGCGGCAGACGGCTGGCCGAAGGGCGTTACGTCATCCGTTGCCCCGGGAGCCTTTCCGCAGCGATTCCCGCAGGCGTTGTATGTCGTCGCGCATCGCGTCCATGTCGGCGTCGCCGCCATACGCGGCCGTGTCCCGGGCGTTCATCGCGGCGGTGCGCGCTTGCAACTCGGCGAAGAAGTCGTTGTCCAGTTCGCTCTCGCGCCGGAAGCTGTTTACTTCCTGTTCGTTTCCAACGGCCGCGCGGTTGATGTGCTCCTGGAAGGCTTCGGCCGGGAACTGGGTAAGGAGGCGTGTGTCGTTCTGGCCCACCCCTATGACGAGCACCTGACCGGCCATCTCCACGAAATGCAGCGACACCCGGGGCGTGAGATAGACGCGGCCTAAGACCTGGGCGAGGCCTGTCTTCGGAAAGATGGCGGACCGTTGCCCCATGCGCCGGAGGCCGTACGCGATCAGCAAGAACAAGCCAAGGACGAAGCACAGCGCCGCCAAGCTTTGCAGGAAAGGCCAGAACAAATCGGGCAAGATCTGACCCGTCACGCCGCCTTCCTCCCCGTCTCCTTGCGCCGCGCCCGCCGCAATGTCTGCGGACTCCGCCGCTTCCGTTCCGCTGTCTTGGATGAGTTCGCCCAAGTCCCGCTGAAACCCGTCCCAATACTCCGGGGTTTCGCGTTGGGCTTCCAACGCCGCCCGGCGCTCGCCGAAGAGCTGGACCTGGCGCTGGAGCAAATGGGGATGCTCCAAGATCAAAAAATCGCCCCGGAACGCTTCCGGGGCTTGTGTGTCGGCGGATCCAATAGGCGTCGCCGCCGCGGCGCCCATAAGCAGCGCCCCGGTCAGCAACCCGGCCAATCCTTTAACCGTCGTCCGCGCCTTCATCGCCTTTCGCTTCCGCCCCCAAAACTTCGCCAATCCTAACATGGAGTGTATCGCCGATGACAACTACTTCTCCACGGGCGAGGGGAATGCCGCTGACATGGATGTCGGTCATCTCGCCGGCCAGCTTCTCCAGGCGCACGACGCTTCCTGGGCGCAGCTCCAACACTTCCCGGATGGTCATCCGCCGGCGCCCCACTTCGGCCGTCACGGGGAGCCGCATGTCGCGCAGGTCGTCCAATTCCAGACGGCCCGCGCCGCTCCCAGCGGGTTGCTGCTGAATTTCCTCGAACTCGTGCTCGGCATGCTCGCGCGAAACCGCCATTATAACTGATCCTGTATTGCGAAGCGTTCATGAAAGACGTCCGTCACCCGGAGGTCCTTGGCGGGGTCCGCTGGAAGCCGTTGCAACAACTCGTTCGCGCGATCCCGGGCCATGCGTTGGATGCTTTCCTTGACTTGCGGGTCGTTGAGTTCCTCACGCGTCCGGAAGCTGTGCAACTGGGTCAGCATGTCGCGGAACCGCGGCTGGTGCCGGCTGATGACGGCGGCCGTGTCGGCGTTGGCGCATTCCAGCGTCACCTGGAAGAGCAACAGCGAGGCTGGAATGTTGGGGTTGGACATGATCACCGTTGTAAAGGATTCCTCGAAACTCAGCGTCACGGCCTCGGCCGAGATCCGATCGCCGGGCTCCGACGCGTCGGCCTCCACGCCGCTCATGGCGGGGTCCAGCACGAAAATGTACAGGGCCGCCGCCGCGGCGGCCGGCACAAGAATAGCACAAGCAATGATAGTTAACTTCCAAAAAACACCGCGCTTCGAAACGTTTCCAGCCGTTTCTTCCGCCATAATCTCTCATACCTCCGTGAATAAACTCAAGCCGCCGCTGCTATCCAACGTTTACGTATAGACCAGAACCCTGGCGCGGCCAAGGCCCCGTTCTTTCAAGTCTGGGCGCCGCCTTCCAGGGCCCCGATTTGGTCCTGAAGCTCCTCCAGGGTG
>SLHB01000486.1 GCA_007136375.1 Candidatus Hydrogenedentota bacterium | reverse complement strand
TTGGATACTCCGTTAAGTACTGAACCCAGTCGAAGGAAGACGTCAACAGAGTTCAACTCCTCAGTTGGGTTAAGCTCTTTCTTCGGATAGGTCGCCCTTAACTGGTGCAGAATGGAATCCGCTTGCTCTTGAGAAAGTGGCTGGACTTGATGGATATCGAAGTAACGATGATTCGTACCATCATCAAACGTAACATCAAGTCTGGGGGTAGCCTCGGACAGTTTCCGCAGCCTAGCTTCCAGTTCCTGAATCTGCTTATCCTTCGGATCGGGTTTCTCGGGTAACTTTACCTTTTCGGGGAGTTTGACGACTTCGATATCATGCGACCGAGCCGTCACTTTCAGTCCAACGTCGGCAGTTACAAGCTGGACTCCGGCAGCCGGATTCTCGCTCCGAAACCCTAGTACCCACGCCACTAATTTATCATCGGCGGCATTGACCGAAAGATCGTGCTTCTCGAAATCAATCTGTGGCTCCTTCGTGTCGAAGGTCATACTTACGCCTTCTCGAATGTCAGGTTGGACGCCTCGATCTGAGATGTCGTCAAGTCTTTTCAGAGCTGAATTCGCTCGATCTCGAAGATGTTTGGGCCGATCGCTGTCTTTTATATTATTTAGCTCTGCAATAACGATCCGGGGGACATGCAAGCTGACCTTCTCTTGATTCATTAAAGCGCACCAATCTATTTGATCCGGAAAAAGGTAATGAAGAAATGTGTTTGTATCCAAGAAGCAGTGTACTGTGCTCATAACAACAACCTCTTTCTAGCCATTAGCGATCTCGCCCCTACAACAACCACTCCTGAATGTATTGGCTGATGCGCTCCCGGTTCAGGCTGGCGAACTGCTTGTCGCACACGTCACTGAAACGTGCGAGCACCTTTCGGTTGACTGTCTCCTGATCCTCGAAAACGCCCAGGGCGAAATGGGGGATGTTCCATTTCTCGAACTGGTGGAGCGCGATGGTGGCGTCCCGGACCCGATCGTCGGTGGGCAAGGCGAAGAGGAAGAGGGGCTTGATGAGATTGTTTACCCGGCAGTCGACGACGTATTTGCCGCTTGCGTCGTACTCGGGATGGCTCCAGTCGAAGGCGCGCCGCTCTTCGGGCACGGCGGCCTCGATGAGGGCGCGGAAGTCTTCGATAAAGGTGGAGCGCACCCGTTCCCGCGTGAGATAGGTGACGTCCGTGATGCGCATGAGGGCCTGCACAAAGGAGTACAATGCGTCGCCGAAATCCTCATCTTCAACGGGGAGCACCAGTTCGCCTTCACGTTCCTGGACGGCGTAGAAGTCCAGGGCGTTGCTGATGACCTTTTGCCGGGCGCCGCGGTTCAGATCCTTTTCATCGATATCGTAGGTCAAGTGCATGAAGGTGTGCCCTTCGTCCGATAGCGCCCAACCGGAGTCACTCCGCCGCAGCACGATGGACAGGTGGTCGCCGTCATCGAGCAAGAAAGGCGTAAACACGCGGTACCGGTGTTGCCCTTCCGGGGCGATGCGGATGGCGGCGCCCACCTTTTCGCGGAAGGTTTGTTCAACCGTTTCGGGCGTCATAGGCCGAAGAGCTCCTGTTGGTCTTGTGGCGGATGGCGAAAATTACAGTCCTTGAATAGATACGCCAGGGCGGTGTCGAAATCGTTGAAGCGATCCGATGGCTCCGCGTACGCATCTTCCCGCCCTCCGCGATCTTGGTACCTTTCAGTTGCCATGTGCACGTGAAAGTCGTAGAACTTCTGCTTCTCGATGGGATTCGTGTGCTCATGGCTCTTCCCATTATAACGTCTGAGCCGGAACAACTGGTTCGTGTCAGGCGGGTCCAGCGCCAAGATCACCGAGAAATCGAGCGAATTGCGTTTGTTCTGCCGCAGAATGATTCGAAATTCGTTGTGTTCGTTGCCAGACACGCTAAATTCTTTTTCCCTGTGCCCCCGTTTGTCTCGCAGTTTCAGGCGCTTTCGGAAATCGGAGGGCAAGTGTTTCGGTTCGCGGATGAAGGCGTTGATTTCCCTGTCGGTGTATCGGATGGGCATGCCCTACTCCAGGATGATCCGCACTTTGGCCGGTTCCTTACTCTCGGCGAGTTCTTCGACATATTCGTCAGAGCGTTTCTTCAGCTTGACCCGCGCGACGGGAGTGCTGGTGTTGGCCAGGGCTTGTGGCGGACATCATCCGTTTTCATCGGGACCGCGACAAGCCCGGAGAGCATCTCGCGAATGACGCCAACGATATCCGGGCCGGCGCTTACGGACTGAGTGGCTCGAAATCCACACGGCGCCGTTTCACGATGATACTATAGACTACATTGTCAACGCCGTTGACCTCCACTCGAAGCGGGCTAGGGGTGTTCCGCGGGGGACCTGGGTCAAACGGACTCGCGAGGGACCCCTTGCTCAATGAGCTTCATCACTTCGGAGGCGGAGGGCATGGAGGGTTGAGCCCCTTCCCGGCTGCAGGCTAAGGCGCCCGCCGCGTTGGCCCAGCGGAGGGCGTCCTCTACGTCGCCCTTGGGCCAGCGCACGGCGAGGGCCGCGGTGAAGGCGTCTCCCGCCGCGGTCGTGTCCACCACGTCAACGTGAAAGGCCGGCATGTAATGGCTGGTCTCCGGACCCTGGTAATAGGCGCCTAGCGCGCCGAGCTTGAGCGCCACCTCCCGCGCGCCCATGTCCCGCAACGCGGCGGCGGCGGTCTGGGCTTCCTCCAGATTGGACACGTTCAGGCCCGTGAGGCAGGCGGTCTCGGTCTCGTTGGGGGATACGATGGTGGCGTCGGCGAGCATTTCCGGCGCGGCCGTCTTGACGGCGCCGCAGTCCAACACCGCTATGCACCCGTGCTTCCGCGCCATGCGCAGGGCGGCGGCCACGGCGTCCAGGGGAATCTCGAATTGCGTGATCATGGCGTCCGCTTGCGCGAATAGGGGCTCCTGCGCTTCGATAAGCGCCGGCGTCACCTCCGCGTTCGCGCCTGGCGTGACCACGATGGCGTTTTCCCCGTCTTCCGCCACGACGATGACCGCGGTTCCACTGGCGTTGCTTGCCGATCGTTGCATGTTGGCGACATCCACGCCGGCTTCGCGCAGCGCTGTCTCAAGCATGGTTCCGAGGGCGTCTTCCCCGACACAGCCCAGGAACGCCGTGTCCGCGCCGAGCCGGGCGGCGGCGACGGCTTGGTTGGCGCCCTTTCCTCCGGGCCCCGTGAAGAAGGAGGAGCCCAACAGCGTTTCTCCGGGCAGAGGACAGCGTTCCACACGGGTCA
>SLHB01000299.1 GCA_007136375.1 Candidatus Hydrogenedentota bacterium | reverse complement strand
TCCGGCGCGGGGCTTGCTCCCGTGTGAATGCTCACAAATAGATCCGCGCCCCGCCGGTGGGCGACGCTGGCGCGCTCCAGCTCGGAAAGCGCCCGATCATCCTCCCGCGTCAGGACGACCTGGACGCCGGCGACGCCCTCCAGCCGATCCTTGACCCGCCGGGCGATGGCGAGCGCGACCTCTTTCTCCGTCAGTCCGTTGGCGCCCGTGGCCCCAGTGTCATTGCCGCCGTGGCCAGGGTCGACCACCACGGTAAACTGGGCCTGAGGCGGATCGTCCAGCGCCTCCTCGCGCCCGGGCGTGGGCAGGGGAATAAGGCGGGGCGTGGATTCCGTGGCCTCGGGTCCCGGGGCCGCGTCCTCTGGTTCAAGCGGTTGCAATGTGGGAGGCGGATCGGCTCCGGCGGTTCCGGGGGATTCCGTCGCCTCCGGTTGCCGCGGCTCTTCGGAGACGGGCCGCATGCTGACGCCGAAGCCGCGCTGGAAGAAACCCGCCACGTCGGGCCGCGCCATGTACGCAACGCCCCGGCGCACCACGACGGGGTGGCTGAGGCTGAATGCGCCGCGGCTCCCGTCCGCCGCTTCCGACCCCGGCGTTAGGTGGACGGTTTCCCCAATGAACTCGATGGTAATCCCGCTGTCCCGGCCTTGGTAGCGTCCGCCCAGCCCGTGGATGAGCGGCGGCAGGGATACATGCGTAACGCCCTCGAACTCGCCCGTAAGGGTGGAGACGCGCCAAGCGCCCTCGCTCGTTTCCAAGACGAAAGCCGCCCGCTGAGCCGCCGCCTCAAGGGCGAAGCTCATCACGAGAAGGATGCTAAGCGCCGCCATCCCCCCTGGCGCGCCGCGCCAGGGTCTACGCTGCGCGTGGGGCATGCTTCCTACGCCTTAGTTGCTCTTCTGCAAGTGCATTATCCGTTGGTGGACAATGGGACTGTCGCCTGGGTCAAAAGTCCGTCCCTCATGCTTCGGCGTAACGAATACCAGGGTGGCGCCCAACATAAAAAATAGTGTAATGAGCACAAAAGCGCCGACTTTGTCACGTGTTGTTATCATAATTGAGTCCGTCCATCGTTGCCGCGCCGTCCCTGAAGCCGTCCGGGACCACGCGCCCGCCACGCCGCGCTCCTATTCATGCCACGGCGCCAACGGGAGTTCCATTGTATGATCCACGGCGGCCCCGGAACAACTTTCCGGGCGCCGCCGTTCACCGCCGAGTTCTGGCCGCGCCAATCCCGGCTTGTGGGGAGTCCCTGTCACCGGAGCCGGCGCTTCGTGTCGATGACATCCCGCAGCCTCCCAGGCGCCGATCCCATCCCGCCCTCCGAACCCGCCGCGGGTTTTGGCTTGCCGCTAGCGTCTTGCTTCGGCGGTAGACGCACGCTTGCTTGCTCTGCCGCCAATTGTTGGTTCAGCTTGTTCAGGCAGCCCTCGCAAAGCCGCTTGCTCGTGCTGATAGCGGGCGCTCCGCAGCGGCCGCATTTGATGGCTTCGCGGGTGGTCACATTCTTGATCCGCCCCTCGGCTACAAACCGCAACACGCAGGACTCCGCGACGTCCGTCGCCCGTGCGACGGCGGCGGCGCTGCGGCTGGGATGCTCCTCTAGGTACGCGCGGACCGCTTCGTAGTCCGCTTCTTCGTCATCGACGCACTTGGCGCACACGGAAGGGCCCTCTTGGGACGGGTCTTGCCCTTTGTTGAATAGCGTTTTGCAGCGGGGACAGCTTGCTAACGGCATCTAGTCGCCCTCCTCATCAAGTGTTCCAATCGTATGAAATGGAGGCCCGGTCAATGGTCAGATTTCCGATCACGCCGGCCTTGAGCACGTAGCCGTCGGTGGAAACGTTCACACCCGCAAGCAACGAGCGGATCGGCTCGCCTCCGGGGCCGCGGAGGGCCCGGTGGGGCGATGGATACTCGACCAGGATCCACGTGCGGTCACGGACGGGCCGGGATAGACCCTCCTCGCCTTCGTCCACCGCCACGGGCGTTAGGCGGGCGCCCGGGCTGAATACATATTGATCTTCGGCGCCTTCGGGAGAAAGTTGATTGCGTTCCACGTTGCGCCGTTGCGCCCGTTCACACAGGCGGCGGCGCTCCGCCTCCACCGCGGCGCCGCCCGACTCGCTCTGGACACGGTCCAGCCGTTCGTTCATCCACTCGGTCATGCGGAGGATCTCGCCACAGTGGCCCTCCTGGACCGCAATGGCGTATCGAAACGCAAGATTGCCCGCGGGAATGGGCGCGTCGCCGCCTCCCTCGTTCCCGCTCTGGGACATTCCCGAGTAGCGGCGCTCCAGCGCTGGCGTCCGGGGCGGATCATCGTAATAGGACGCCAACGCCCACACGCCAAGGCCCGCCAAGAGGCCGATGACGGCGGCGCCGCTCCACTGTTTCAGTTGCGCAGACTTCACAAGCATTCCTCGTCCGGCGCGGCGTCCGGTCCCGCCCGGCGGCCCCTCTGGACACAACGCTTCCTTCGACCGGAGACACTCCGCCCGTTGGGATTATCGGAAATAAGTGGAGGAGACTTAAAGCGCCTGGATAGACTGAGAAGAAGACGCGGACGGGCGGCGACGGAGCGCGGCGTCCCGGGCCCCGAACCCGGAAGAAGCGCCCACGGCGCGCGGCGCCAACGCGGCGCCAGCCCTTTTGCCCGAGAGCCGGCGCGCGTCATCGCAAAGGACAGACCCGGCCGAACCGGAAACCCCGCCGGCTGGCTGGCTCCGCCCGAGCCTAAACGACGTATATGTAGCGGCGGCAGTTGCTGCAGGTGTGGATGTGCTCGGGATCCTGGCGCACTTGCTGCACAAACTTGGAGGGCAAGCGCATGAAACAACCCTGACAAGTGTCCCCTTCCACGGCCACCAAGGCCGGCGCGTAACTCTTCATGAGCCGGTCATAATGGTTCAGAATCCTGGGAGCGATCATGGATCGAATGTTCTCCATTCGCTTTCGGATCTGCGCCTTTCCGGTCTTCGCCGCGCTGAGCATCTCTTGGCACAACTGTAAACGCGCGAGCAAGACAAGGTCCGCGTGCGCGTCGGGCGTGCGTTCGATCTCCGGATCCGTCTCTAGATCCGCATCGCCGTTCGTCTCGCCGATGTGGCTCAGCGTGCCCGAGAGTTCCTCAAGGACGCCGTGCATGTCCGCGGCCGTCTCGGCGTCCAGCATACCTTGGAGGTGCTCCGGATCCTTCAGAAGGCTGGACACGGTGGCGATGAAGTTCAGGTAGGTGGTTTGTTCGGAGGGGGGGTAGCAAATGAGAAACACGAGGTGGACGGGGTTGCGGTCAACGGCCATGAACTCGAGCCCCTTCGGCGCCCGTCCCACGGCGCATAGCAGGGACTTCAGGCCGGGCACGCGCGCATGGGGCACCGCCAGGCCCCGGCCGATTCCCGTGCTTTCCGTGCTCTCCCGCGCCATGATCTGGTCCAGCGCCTGGGCCATGTCCGTTTCCCGGATCTTCTTGCTCTCAAACAGGAGGTGGGTCAGCTCCTTGAGTGCGTCGGCCTTGTTCTTGGCTTTCAATTGGGGCACGATGCAGTCTGTGTCGATATAGTTTGTAACAATCATGGAAAGGTTCCCGTGGCAGTGTTCGCAGGTGGATGTAGAGGGTACTCGAAGCGAGGCAGGGCCAGCGTGCAAGCCCCGGCCGCGCGGCGCTTAGTGTACCATCCAAGCCGAATCGGCGCAACGGCCCCCAAAAAGCGGCGACGGCCGCGGGTTCGGCCCATCGGCGCGCCGGCGCAAGGCCTGGCGTTTCACGATAGTAGCGCAAGACCGCTGGAATTGTCGGGCGCGGCGCTAATACCAGACCGAAATAATCATCACCGGTTCTGGCGCGCCGCCTTCTTTGGATCGCTCGTACCCAAACAGTTGATGGATGTGTTTGGGCTCCACGCCTTTACCTTCGATCCACTCATTGACATGAGCGTCTAGCTGCCGTAAGCCGTCCACGCTCATCTTGGCAAGAAACGTCTGCACACGCATGTTGGTACACTCCCTCCCGCTATCTGAACCGCACCGCCGTCAGCGCCTTCCACACTGGAACACATAGTACACCAATGACGGCGCCCCGTGGAAGCACGCTGAATCTCATAATACCGTAACGCCTAGTACGCGGGCGTAACGCCATGTCACGCGCTACGCCGTTCCGCCCGGCGGGAACCAGCCGGAGGCCCGAAGCCGTTCAAGGATAAGGCTGGCGATCGCTTCCGGCGGTTGCCCGTCCGTCGCCACCGTGCAATCCGCGGCGCACTCATAGAGGGGCTTCCGGGCGTTCACGATCTCGGCGATTTCCTCCAGAAACGTCCGTCCCTCCGTCAAGGCGGGCCGGTCGTCGCCGTCCTGGATGCGCTCGGCGATGGCCGCCGGATCGGCCGTGAGCCAAACCACAAGCCCGTGGGCGCGCAAGGCGGTCACGTTCTCCGGCCGAAGCACGACGCCGCCGCCGGTGTCGATGACGGCGCCTGATCCCTTGGCGCATTCTTCCACCACACGGCTTTCCAGATCTCGGAACGCTTCCCAGCCATGAGCCGCGACGAAGTCGGTGATGGATTGGGCGGCGCACTCCTTAATCAACTCGTCCGTGGACACAAACCCGTAGCCAATCCTAGCGGCCAGCAACCGTCCCACCGTGCTCTTTCCAGTCCCCCGGTAGCCGATGAGGACAATGTTCTTGCCCGCCGGGCCGCGCGTCATCGCCGCGCCGCTCCGTCGCCGGTTACGCCAAGAGCGTCCAAGGCGGCGGCGCGCATCACGCCCGCGGGCGGCGCCTGCCCGGTCCAACGCTCGAATTGAAGCTCGGCCTGGTTGACAAGCATTTCAATGCCCACGATGATCGTGCAGCCCTTGGTTTCGGCGTCCTGGAGCAGTTGGGTCTTGTGAGGCCGGTAGACCATGTCGAAAACGACTTGCTCCGGCCGGAGGAGCTCCGCCGGAATGCAACTCGCGCCCGGGTTGGGGTGCATGCCCACCGGCGTGCCCTGCACGATGGCGTCCGCCTTGGCCATGGCGTCTTCGAGATCACGGTCCAGCGCGCCGCCGCGCACGGGAACGCCCGTCTTTTCCGCGGCTTCCTGGGCAAGGGTCCGCGCTTTGGCCGCGTTGCGGCCGAGAATGGTGACGCCCGCGGGTTGGGCAAGCTCGGCGACGGCGAAGACGACGGCGCGCACGGCGCCGCCCGCGCCCGTGAACAACACTTCCCGGCCGCCCAAGTCCTCGCCCGCGTCCGTGAAGGCCTTCAGCGCCCCTGGCCCATCGGTGGTGAGGCCGATGAGCCGCGCGCCGTCCCGGGCGACGGTGTTTACGCTGCCCACCCGCGCCGCCATGGGATCGATGGCGTCCATGTGCTCCATGATGGCCGTCTTATGCGGGATGGTCACGCTCAGGCCCTCGAAGGACGGGAGGGCGCGCATCCCAGCGGCGCAGGCGCCCACGTCCTTCACTTCGAAGGCCAGGTAGACGTAGTCCAGGCCGGCGGCCTCGAAGGCCGCGTTATGCATGACGGGCGACAGGGAATGGCCAACGGGGTCGCCGATCACCGCGCAGAGGCGGGTGCTTACACTGATTCCGGGCACGTCCTAGCTTCCTCGTTTTGGGGATTACGTCCGTCCAGCAGCGGAGCCGTCTATCCCGGGGGCCAAGCCAACGGACGCCCGCCCAAGACGTGAAGGTGGATGTGAAAGACGGTCTGGCCGCCCCATTCGCCGCAATTGAGGACGTAGCGGAATCCCTTATCCACCAGGCCTTCTTCGGCGGCGATGGCGTTGGCGCGCAGCATCATCTTCCCCAGCAGCTCCGCGTCTTCCGGCCCCGCATCCGTCACGGAGGGAATATGTCGCCGTGGAATGACGAGAATATGGGAAGGCGCGCCCGGATTGATGTCCCGGAACGCGTAGAGTTCCTCGTCCCCGTAGACTTTTTCCGACGGGATGTCCCCCGCCGCGATCTTGCAGAAAATACAATCGTCCGTCATAGCCTTCTGCTCCCTAAACACTCCCCCCGGCGCCTGTTGTCCGCGCTTGGAACGCGCCGCGCCTTTATACCACAGCGCTCAACACGGCAAAAAGCCAGCCGAGGACACAGAGCCCGGGGCCAACGCAAAGCCCCTGGGCGGGATGCTGCTCCCACGCCAGGGACCTTGGAACGAACTCCGCCGGGGCCACGGCCGCCATGCCGCCGGGCCTGGGCGCCGTATATGCGTTCGCGCTAGTTGTTCAACGCTTCCTGAACGGCCGCGCGCCAGTTGGCCACGCCTTCGGCCACGCCGTCGGTCGGATCGTCGGCGTCCAATTCGTACTCAATCATGATCGGGCCGGTGAAGCCCACTTCATGGAGGGCCGCGGCGCTGTCCACGAGGTCCATGTCGCCTTCGCCCACGATCGTCTCCGGACCGCCAAATTCCCAGTCCTTCAGGTGGAGTGAGTGAACACGGTCGCCAAGGGCGCGGATCACGTCATTGGGCGCTTCCTCGACCCGGATCACATGGCCGCTGTCCACACACGCGCCGATGTAGGCGTGGCGGCCTTCCACCGCCTCCAAGGTGTCTTGCACGACGGCGTAGCGCGCGCCGGGACCGTGATTATGGATCGCAACCTTGATTCCGTATTCCTCGACAAGCTCCTCAAGGAGATCAAAGCTGTCGGGATCGGGGTTCGCCGTGATGATCTCGATGCCCATGTCATCGGCGAACTCGAAGATGGCGCGGGTCGAATCTTCATCCGGGCTCAGGCCCACGACACCGTAGGCGATAAGGCGCACGCCCGCGTCGTAGAGCTTCGCCTTCAGCGCGGTCCGTTCGGCCTCGCCGATGCCATGGCCGAAGGAGCCGTCCAGGCCGCCGCCCAGTTGTTGCCCCCCATAGGCCTCAATGTACTTCAAGCCCAAGTCGGACACCATGTCGATGGTCTCGAACAGCGTGAAATTGCGGTAGGTATAGGTCTGGACCGCCATGGGCCATTCGTCTTCGTGGGCGTCGGCATGGGCCGTCATGGCGGGAAGCCCCGTGAAGGCGATAGCGAACGCCAAGGCAATGGCGGACCAACGTGTCATGCGCATGTTTTCTCCCTCCTTAGTAACGTGTTCGGCGCGCCCGGCGGCGCGGAGCCGGCCGGGCTCCTCCTCGGCGGCCTGCTCCCATCTCACGCCGAAACGGGACCGCCGGATGACTTAGCGAAGGTGGCCGATATTGTAGATCAGGCCGGTTCCGCCGCTCAAACCGGCGCGGCCCCCCAATCGCCAGGTTAGGGTGAGGATGCCGGGACTACATTCCGCTTCAAAGGGGGGCGTTCAAAATCGGTCGACGACGTATTCCGTTCACCAACCTAATGAGCACCCAGCAGGTTCGCCCAGCCGTTGACGACAGTCAAGTTCCCCGTTGTGAAGGGAGTAACCCCAAGGACACGGAACGTGAACGGCTCAACGGAGCGTCCTTATCCGGCGATGGAGCCCCCCTTACGGACCGGCCGCCGCGGGGAGATAGATGGTCAGCGTGTCTCCCGCCGACACCGTGTCCACGCCGCCATTCCAGGCGCGCACGTCGCTCGCGGGAACCCGGTAGGCCTCGGCGATTTCTTCCACGGTCTCGCCCTCGTGGACGCGGTGCTCCCAGAGGATCGCTCCGGCCGGACGCGTGTCCGCCGGTCCGCCAGGGGCCGGCGCCGCTTCTGTGTCGGACGGCAGCGCGCCGGGGGGGACATGAATGGTCAACGGAAAACCATGGAGGATGTTGTCGCCGTTAAGATCGTTCCAGGCGCTGATGTCCTGGGTGGACACGCCGAAGTTGTTGGCGATGCGCGTCAGGGTGTCGCCTGGCTGCACGACGTACTCGATGGTTTCCGAACCCGGAGGCGGGGTCGCGGGCGCCACGGTTTCCGCCTCTGGCTCGGGCTGTGGCGCCGGGTCTCGCGCCGGAGGGGGCGTCCCGCCCGGGGGATAGACGGTAAGAGTCTGGCCCGATTGGACGTCCGTGCTGGGGAGATCGTTCCATTCCACGAGATCGTTCAGGCTTACACCGTAGCGCGACGCGATGTGGGACAGGTATTCGCCCGGCTCCACTTCGTGACGAATCGGCCCGCCGTCCGGCGCCCCGGGGGGAGTCTCTTCTTCCACGGCCTCCGGCGCGTCCGTCTCGGGCGCTTCCTCCGGCGCGGCCAGGTCCTCGGCTTCGAAGGGGCTGGGCTCCTCCGCCACGTCTTCTTCTTCCTCCACCGCAACAGCTTCCGGCTCCGCCGCGAACGGCTCCGGGGGCATGCTGGAAGGAGGCTCTTCCAAGGCGTCTCCGGCGGCGAGCATGTCCAACTCCAACGACGGCGTCCCGGCGAACGCAGGCTCGATCTCGGCGAACTGGAAGCCCGGAAGCTGGGTTTCGCTCAAGCGTTCTTCCCATGCCTGTAAGCGCCGCCGGGACTCCCGCAGCGCCTCCGCCGAAAGGCGTCCCTCCGCCACCGCCGCCTCGACCGCGGCCGCGACTTGCCGGACCGTCTCCGGGTCACCAGCATCAATCAAGACCGCGTCGCAGCCCGCCTCCAGGGCCAAGACGGCGCCCTCGGCGGGATCGGCGTACGCCGTGGCCGCGGGGCTCATGAGGTCATCGGCGATGATCACGCCGTCGTAACCCCACTGCTCGCGGATGACCTCGCGGATCATGACCGGAGAGAACGAAGCGGGCCGGTCCGGATGATCCACGTCCAGGGCGGGCACGGCGACATGACCGGCGAGGACCCCCGGCGCGCCCCGCGAAATCGCGTCGTAGAAGGCGAAGATGTTGAGGGCGATTTCCTCCGCGCCGCCCTCCAGCACGGGAGTCCCCTCCCCTTGATCCTGGGCCGCGCCGTATCCGGGGTAATACTTCACGACAGGGATGACGCCCTGGCCTTGCACGCCTTCGATAAAGGCCTCGCCCATTTCGCCCGCAACGCCCGCGTCGCCAAAACTCCGGGACTGAAAGCCGGGAACGCCGCCGTCGATATACACGTCCAACACTGGGCCGAAGAGAACGCCAGCGCCGTGGTCCAACCCGGCGCGCGCGTAGAGGCCGCCGATGTCGCGGGCGGCGGCCGCGTCGCCGCCCTGCCCGATCTGGCGCGCGGCGGGGGCTTCATCGAGGCCCAGCACATTGTGGTCGCCGCCTTCCTGTGCCACGGCGATGTAGGGCATGGAGGCGAAGCCGTCCGCGCCGCCGGCGGCTTCCTTGATGGCGCGCGCCAGGCCCCGGGCCGCTTCCGGCGCGCCAAGATTGTCCTCTTGCAGGAGCACGCCGGCGGGCCGCACATGCCCCAAGAGCGAAGCCGACGCAGCATCCAGGGCCGCGCCGGCGACGGTCACGAAGAGATGCCGGCCGCCCTCCACCGCTTCGGGGGGATCCGCGGGCTCGGGCTCCGGTTCGGCGGGATGGCCGACGGGCGCGGCCGCCTGCTCCGGAGCGTCCGGCGAAAGGGCCTCGTCCTCCGTGGCGCTTCGCCAGATGTACCCGGCGCTGAAGCCGATGGCGAAAACCAGCAGAAATGGGATAATGTTGCCGCCGAAGGGGTTTCGGCGGCTTCTCGCGACGTGAACTTCCAAGGCGGCCTCCCCTGTGTTTACTGGGTTACCGGGCCCACGGCAAAGCAGCCAACCTATCCCGCTCTACTTGGGCCGCGCCCACATAGTGTACAAGGGAAGGGACAGGGACTACAATATCTTGATGTCGCCCATGGCGCCAGAGACAATGCGGACGCGGTTGGGCTACGCTTGGTTCTTGATGTCGACAATCCGGCCTTTGAACACTTCGAGGACTTGAGCGACGTGGGGGTTCTCCAAGGCCTTCCGCGCGGCGCCGGGGTCGACTTTGCCGCTCACGGGCCACGACGCGGGCGCGGCTCGGGCGGCGGACGGCCCTTGTTCGGAGGAGGATTCGCGGCGTTCGTAGACAAACCGGCGGATATTGCCGGTGATTTCGGTGAGAACTTGCTCTAGAATGCGGCGGTTTTCGGGGTCGTCCAGGGCCTTGCGCGCGCCGCCGTTCCGGGCGGCTCCGCCCACCACCAAAGCGTCGCCCTCAATCCGCAGGGGCACGGCGCCGCCCAGCCAGATCCCCAAGCGCATGTGCGTCTGCTGAAGGCGCTCCATGACCTGGTCCCACACCGCCGCCATGTTCGCTTCCGTCGCGGTAAGGCCCGCTGCTTGGGAAGTCTCCCTGTCCGCTTCCTCCGCGTCGGACTCCCCGGACTTGGGGGCCGTCTTCTTGCCCCGTTGCGCGGTTCGCTTGGCCCGGGGCGGGCTCGCCTCGCCGACGTCCGCTGCGCCGGCCGCATCGGGCCCGGGCTCGGGCTCCTCCCCCGGCGTGGGTCCGGACGGCGGCGCCGCGGAAGCCTCGCCACGGACAGGCGCGCCGCCTCCCTGGGGCAAGCCTTGCGCTTCCAACGTCAGAAGCTTTTCCAAGACGGTGTCCGCGGACACCTCGACCGCCGCCTTGCACATGCGGATGAGCAACGTTTCCAGGGCGATGCGTTGGGCCAGGCGCGCATCGAAATCGCGGGCAAGGTCGGCGAACTGCTCGATGATCCGGATGAGGCCGGTCAGGGTGAAGCTTGCGGCGCGCGCTTCCAACACGGCGATTTCGTCCGGCGGCAGGGCCAGGAGCCGTTCCGCGCCGGCCGTCTTGCAGACGAGCAAGTTCCGGAAATACTCGAGGATGTCCTGGAGAAACTGAGAGAGGTCCTTGCCCGCCGAGGTCATCTCCTCGACAAGGTCCAGAAGCTTGCCCGCGTCCTTTTCGAGAATCGCGCCAGCCAAGGCGTCGAGGACCTGCCAGTCGATGAGGCCCAAGACCTGCTGCACGTCCTTGAACGCGACCTCGCCGTCACAGAAGGAGATGACCTGCTCCAAGATGCTCTGGGCGTCGCGCACGCCGCCGTCGGACGCGCGGGCGATGGCTTGGAGGGCCTCCGCGGAGCAGGCGACGCCCTCTTGATCCGCGATGTGCCGCAACAGGGCCGTGACCCCGTCTATGCTCACGCGGCGGAAGTCGTAGCGTTGGCAGCGGGACACAATCGTGGCGGGGATTTTTCGCGCTTCCGTCGTAGCGAGGATAAAGATGGCGTGCTCGGGCGGCTCTTCCAAGGTCTTCAACAAGGCGTTGAAAGCGCCGCCGCTCAACTGATGCACCTCGTCGATGATGTAGATCTTGTAGCGCGACCGGGCGGGCGACAGGCGGATGTTGTCGCGGATGTCCCGAACGTTGTCGACGCTATTGTTCGAGGCGCCGTCGATTTCGAGGACGTCGATATTGTTGCCCGCGGCGATGGAGCGGCAGTTCTCGCAGGCGCCACAGGGATCGGGCGTCGGGCCGCTGGCCGCTTCGCAGTTCAGGGCCTTGGCGAGAATCCGCGCCGTCGTGGTCTTGCCGATGCCCCGGGAGCCGATGAACAGGAAAGCGTGGCCGATGCGTCCCGCCGTGATGGCGTTTTGCAGCGTCCGCGTGATGTGTTCCTGCCCGGCGACATCGCCGAAATTCTGGGGGCGCCATTTGCGCGCCAGAACAAGATAGGGCTCTTGGGCCATGAACGCCTCGACCGCACCGTGGAATTAAAGAAAAAGACCCGCGCACCCGCCGTCGTCCCGTTGTTCAGAGCGGCCGCGCGGCCGGTGGCTCGGGCCAGGCATCCCCACAGCACACGAAACGAACCACCTACGGCTGCTTCCTTCCGGACCTGACCGGGTTTGGTGGTGTTCCGTTGAGTAGGACCCAGCCGTCAACACTCCGTGCCGCACGCCTGACCAAAGAACGAACAGTCCTCGGGCGGGAATTCGACCTCGCTAAAGCGGATTGCGAGTACAGGACACCGCTAGTTTCCCGTCTAGCGCGGGTCAAAACTGGCTTTGGAACCGGTTGGACACTTCGTTGCGAAAGATAGCACGGGGCCGCGCCGCAAGTCAAAGCGGCCAAGCGGCCATGACGCCGCTGGGCGTGGCTACGGGCCGCCGGCGGGCTCGCCCTCGGGCATCCGGGAGGAGTGGTGCTCGATGATGGGCCAGCGGCCGCCGCGCCGTTCGTAGACGAAGGTGTAGCGCGCCGTGACGACCCTGGGGGCCCCGGGGGGCGGCGACGCGAAGGTGAACGTGTAGACGCCGGAGTTGATGGCCACGCTCCCCAGTTCGCGCAAGTTGTAATCTTCGAGGACAGCCGCGGGGCCCAGGGCCAGAAAGTCGACGAAATAAGCGCGCATTTCAGTGTGATTGCGGCGAATCTGGTTCGAAACCGTGGGAAGCAATACGGCGTCTGGCGCGTACAACGCCACGACCCGGTCAGGATCGCGGGATTGCGCCGCGGCGTTCCATTCTTCGAACAAGGCCAGGATCTCGTGCTCCACTGTCCCTCCGTAGTACGTAACTATGCCAGCGCCAAAGGCCTACAGGGGCGCGACTACGCAACGCCGTACTTGTTGACGGCGAGGATCTCTCCTTCGCTCCGGTCCGTC
>SLHB01000199.1 GCA_007136375.1 Candidatus Hydrogenedentota bacterium | reverse complement strand
TTCACCGTCCCAGAGCTCACGGTGTGGACCCTGGCGGTCTTCTCGCCGTGAGGCTTCGGCCCGGCCACGGCGTGAAAAGCGGGGCTCGCTTGTGCTTCGCGAATCTGTTGCACGTCCCCCATGGCCGTGCTAGAATGCGCGCAACATCGAAGGGGAGTGCGTTCAGTGATAAGATGGCCGGACAGGAAAACGTGGGTTGTGTTGGCGTGCGTGGCCGTGGTGGCGGCGGGGTGCGCCCGCGCGCCGAGGGACACGACGGGCTTCACCATTTCGGAGACCGTCACGGTGGACGCAGGCTTTGACGAGGCCTGGCTCGCCACGCGCGACGCCTTGCGCGATATGGGCTTCGACATCTATACCCGCGACAAGCGGGGCCTGTTCATCGCCTTCAGCGAACCCGGCCGGCAGTGGCTCGTCCCCCATCGCACGCAGCATACGGTCGTATTGGAGCCCGTGGACCCGGCAAGGACCAGCGTGGAAGTCGACACCATCAATCAGGTGTACGGCGTGACGCCGCTCACCTATCCCGATTGGCACGACCGTCCCGCGGACGACAACGCGGAAGCCCTCCAGTTCCTGGAGCGGCTGCACGCGCGCCTTGGCCTTGGCGCTCCGCCAGAGCCCGCGGAAGCGCCGCCCAGCGTGGATCCCGCGGAACCCACGGACGCCGAGCCCGTGGGGAGCCCGGACGTGGACGCCACAGACGCGGAACCCGTGAACACGACGGACGCGGAGCCCGTGGAATAGGGCGCGGCCCCTCCCTGTTTCCTCTCTTACATGGCGTGGTTCGCGCGCCACGCCGTATCGTTTGCGGATTCCGAAAATACCGCAAAAACCTCCTGTATTTTGCCTCCCTGCTTCCCGCGTGGTACAATTTGCATGGATGCAGTGCGCATATTTTGAGAGGATACTTACACATGCTATCAGTCATACACATCACTTGCCCGCACTGTGGAGCGAGCGGCAAGGTGTCCTTGCCGCCCATCGGGGCGCTGGTTATCGGCCCGTGCCCCAAATGCAGCGAGCTGGTCATGGTCTTTTCCGGCCATGCGCTGCCCATTGACCGTGAGATTGTCATGGGCGCCTCGCCGGACGAGAAGCATACCCACCTGATGGAGGTGTTGCACGGCTTTCTGAATCAGCAGGTGGAGCGATTGGTCACGGATCTGGAAGCGGCCCAGGAGGCCGCCGCGCGCGGCGAGTCGTTGGACGCTGACGACGATGAGACCGAGACGGACGACGCAGGCGTGATCCAGCCGGGTCAAGGCCAAGACGCCGAACCTTCCGCGGAGGTCGCGGCGCCTTCCGAGGACGCCGTGGCGCCTTCCGAGGACGCGTCCCTCATCAGCCAGGAGGAGTTCGACGATTTCGTGCGGGTGGATCTGCAAATGCTCGACAACAAGCACTATTTCCGCACTTTCTTCGAATGATTTTTCCGGCGTCTCGGGCCCTGGCCGGCCCGGCGCCTTGAAACCACATTCATGGCGTGGCCGTCATCGGGACCTCCGGTGACGGCCGCGTTGCATTTGGCGCCCCCTTCCGCTCCGGGGTGAGCCCCCGCTCCATGGGCGCGAAGGCGGCTATCCTTGACGCCTCCCGGCGCCGGCCTTACACTTGCGCCATCATGTTGCAGCCTCATCACCGGCAATACGCCGCCGCCTACCTCATGGATTTCGCCATGATCACGGCGTTTACGGCGATGCCGTTCTTCATTTTCGACCAGTTGGGCGGCGGCGCCCGGATGTCCGGCGTAATCGCGGCCTTTCAGTCCATCTGCTATGCGGGCGCGTGCCTGGCGACGACCCGGTGGATCAGCCAAGGGGGACGTCCCTTGCGCTGGGCCATGGCGGGGCAGGTGGGCTTCGTCATCCTGGTCCCCTCGGCGGTGTTCGCGGGGAGCCCAGCCGTCTTCGCCGTGATCACGTTGCTGGGCCTGTCCTGCATCGCCCTGTTCTGGCCGGCGATGCAAGCGTGGATTGGCGGCGAGCCGGACCCGAAGATCCGCACGCGGCGCATCGGGTTCTACAACGTGGCCTGGACCCTCGGACTCGCCACCGGGCCCCTCGTGGCCGGGCCCGCTTACGACTACGACTACCGGCTCCCCTTCGTCATCATCGTGTGCGCCGCCAGCTTGGCCCTGGCGTTCGTGGCCACGTTGCCCGCCGAGCAGCCGCCCGCCCGGCGAAAGGGCCAACCCTCGGACGCGCCGCCGCCGGAGCGGCCTCCAGATCCCCTGAGCGAACAGCAACTCTACGCCGCATGGTGCGCGAATTTCGTGAGCTGGGCCATGATCGGCGTCATGCGCTCGGTGTTTCCGAAGCGGGTGGACGATTTGTACCAGGCGGGGGATCTCATCTTCTGGGCGGAGCCCCTGCGGATGGAGGGCGCGCTGACGCTGCAAGCGGCGACGCAGTTCTCGTGGCTCGCCTTCGTGCTCTACTTCTCCCGCACCGCCCTGTCCCTCGCCATGGGCTACACCACCTGGTGGCATCACCGCTTCGGCCTGCTCATCGTGCTCCAAATCGCCGCGAGCGCCGCCTTCATGGTTCTCGGCGCCGCCCACAGCCTCGTGATTATGCTCGCATGCTGCGCCGTCGTCGGCGTGGCCAGCGGCGCGTGCTTCTTCGCGAGCATCTACAACAGCGTGGCCAACCCCAAGCTCAAGCATAAGCGCGCCGCGATTCACGAAAGCATGGTCGGCATTGGCAGCTTCACGGGATCCATGGGCTTCGGCCTGTTGGCGGGGTGGATGGGTGCCTCGGGGCCGTTCCTGCTCACCCCCCTCTTCGTCGCCGCGGCCATCGGTGTCCAGTGGGCCCTGCTCCGGGCGGGCCGGCGCAAGGGCGGGGACCTCCCTTAATCGCCGGATAGGCGCGCAGACAGCCCCGCATGCTGGCAAGACGCCGGCGACACCCGCCCACCCAATGGATGAGGGCCGCCGTCCCTTCCCGGCCGCGAACACAAGACCGCGCATGGAAGTCCGGCCAAGCTCATTCGGCGATCAGGGCCTCGTCGCCAGTTGACCCCGTACCCCAGGTCTGGTACCGTCATACACAAATACACCAAGCTATGGACAAAAGGAGCGTGCGCCACGATGGGCAAACGATGCGTCTTTTCCACCAACGGCCCCCCCGCCGCCGGTCCCTATTCCCACGCGGTCGCGGCCAACGGCTTCCTGTTCGTGTCCGGTCAAGGCCCCTTCGCGCCCGACGGCAGCGGGGTGCGGCGGGGCACGATCGAGGAGGAAGCGCGGCTAACGCTTAGCAATCTCCGAACTGTGCTTGAAGACGCCGGTTCCAATATGGAACAAGTTGTCAAGGTTACCGCTTTCCTAGGGAACATGAACGATTTCAAGGCGTTTAATGAAGTGTACAAAGAGTTTTTCCCAACGGATTGCCCCGCGAGGACCTGTTTTCAAGCGGCGGGATTGCCGATGGGCATACAGGTAGAAGTGGAAGCCGTCGCCTTGGTCCCCGATTGATTGCCGCGGGACAACCCGGGAAAACGTAGCGTATGCACCGTTCGAAATGGATGTACGCCGCTTGCGCGGCCTTGCTGGCTGGGGTAACCGCGATCCTTGGCGGCGTCCAAGCCGGGCAGGACTCCGCCCACGAATTCAACGCGGCGGGGGTCGGGCACTACAACGCGGGCGAATGGGACAAGGCCATCGACGCCTTTGAGACGGCGCTGCTGTTGTCGCCGGAGAACGGCACGCTCCGGCGGAACTTGGCGAACACGTTCCAGGCCTACGCGAATCAGCGCGCCAGCCGCGGCGATTTCGAGGGCGCTATCGACCTCCTGGACGAGGCCATCCAGGTGGATCCCGAGAATCCCGCGCCGTTGACGCAGCACGGCGCGTACAGCTTGCGCCTCGAACGGGTGCGCGACGCCGTGTTCCGCCTCGAAGAGGCTGTGGAGTTGGATCCCTTCGACAACGACGCCCTGGAGCTCCTCGGCGACGCGTACTACCGCGCGAACGACCTGAGCGCGGCTATGACCGCCTGGCGCGCCGTCTTGACGTCGGACCCGAACCGTCCCGGTCTCGCGGACAAGCTGGACAAGGCGGAGCGCGAAGCCACGGTGGAAGGCAACTTCCGGCGGGCCGCCTCCCAGAATTTCGAAGTCAGCTACCCGCCGCACATCACGGGCAACGAGCAGCAGCGCGTCCTCACCGTGCTGGAGCGGGCCTACCGCGACATCGGCCGCCGGATGGCCAACGCGTTTCCTCCCGCGCCGATCCAAGTTATCGTCTACACCGCTGAAGATTTCAGCCAAGCCACCCAGCTCGGCGACCATGTCGGCGCTGTATACGACGGAAAGATCCGGATTCCCGTTCAAGACGCGCAGGGCAATTCCCTTGACTCCGACGAGCTCGAGCGCCGGCTATACCACGAATACGTCCATGTGGTGGTGCGCTATCTCGCCGGCGATCACGTTCCCTGGTGGTATAACGAAGGGCTGGCGGAAACGTTGTCGAAGGAGTTGAGCACGCGGGACCTAGAGATGCTGCGCCGGGCGGAGGCCGGGGGCAACCTCTATTCCCTCGCGGACCTTGAAGGGGGTCAGCTTGGCCGCATGGGCGCCGATGAACTGCGCTTGGCGTACGTCCAATCCCACGCCGCCGTGGACTATCTCTGGCGGCGCTTCGGGGCGAGCGGCATGATCAACTATCTCGCCGCCATCGACCGGGGCGCGGACGGGGCCGAGGCCTTGCGCGAAGCCTACAACCGGACCCATGACGCGCTGGAGCAAGAAGTCGTGCGCGAATACGTCCGCTAGGCGCGGCGCCACGCCCGTCTATCACCATGCTTCCGCCTACCCGCCCGGCTGTCCCCCGCCCGGGCGCGATCCTTTCCCCCGCGATTCGCCCGCGCCGCCGGTGTCCGTGATAAAATACCGGCGAATCCCCAACATTTTGCGGCGTTGCTTCGAACCTCGGGCCTTGTGGCGTGTCTAATCATAATGAACCAGAAGGAATCGCCCCCAGCGGCGTTGTGGGCTTCCCCGGCGCGGCAGGCGAAGCCAGCCAAGGGGCGGACGCCTCCGAAGCCCGGTTGGTGGCCGCATGCCAACAGGGCGACGCGGCGGCCTTCGAAGAACTCGTGCGGCGCTACAAGGACCGCATATATACGCTAGCGTACCGGTTTCTGGGCAACCACGAGGACAGCCAGGACCTGTGCCAGGAAACCTTCGTGAAGGCCTATCAGGCCATCGGCGGATTCCGGGGCAACGCCCGGTTCTTTACCTGGCTTTACAGCATTGCCGTCAACTTGGCGCGCAACCGGGTGCGGGACGGCGGCCGGCTTGGCCGGAACAAAGGCGTGTCCCTGGAAGACGCGCCCGCGCAGGCCCTGGCCCTTCCCGCGGACCTCGGCGGTTCGCCCCGCGACACGGCCATGCGCCACGAACTGGAGGACAGCCTGCAGGCGTGCTTGAACGAACTGCCGGATCACTACCGGCTGGTCTTCATCCTTCGCGTGATGGACGGGCTGTCCTACGAGGCGATCGCCGGGCTGTTGACATGTCCCAAGGGCACGGTGAAATCACGCCTGAACCAAGCCCGGGCGCTGCTCCGGGGAAAACTGGAAGAACGGGGCCTGCTCTGACATGACGCCCATGACCTGCGACGAAGCGCGGCTCCAATTCTCCGCGCTCCTGGACGGCGAACTCGCGCCGGAGGAGCGCGCGCCGGTGGAGGCGCATCTCGCCGGCTGCGGCGAGTGCCTGCGGGCCCTGCACCAGTTGCAGCAAGTGGACAACCTTTTTCGCGGCATGTCCGCCCAGGCGGCGCCAGACGGCATTGTGGAAGCCGTTCGCGAGACGGTCGATCCCCCTCCAGTGCAACTGGGCCGCTCCCGTTTTGAACCGCGGCGCTTGTGGCCTCTCGTGGCCGCCGCGGCCGCCCTGTTGATAACCTTCGCGGGGCTCGTGGCGGTTTCCGGCTGGATGGAGGACGGGACGCCCCTTCCCGGCGTGTTCGACATGGCCGCTGACGACAGCGGCGCGCCAAGCTACGAGGCGCCACGGCCAGAGCTTCTGACGGCGCCGGACGCCCTGGCGCCGGAACACGAGGAGCTAGAAGGCCTCCGTGAAAGGCGGGCAACCCCGGGCATGGAACTGATGGAGGCGCCGCCGGAGCCCAGCGACACGGCGGAAGAGGCCGTCCCAGTCCCCATGATGGAGCGAACCAGGGGGGAGCAAGACGCTCCCCCGCGGCCCGGAACGGGTGAAGCGCCGGCGCCGATGGCCGCCCCCTCTCCCCCGGCTGAGCCGGAGGCCCCACAACTGCTTAGCGTGGCTCCAGAACAGTTGGCGGCCGCGCCGGAGGCTCCAGGCCGCCCAGGTCCAGGCAATCTTGCGGCGGGCCGGCCCGTGACCGCAAGCGTGGAGCCCCTGCGCAACGCCCCCGGCGACCTCGTCAATGGCGCTACGCCCTTGCTTCCGGAGGACGCGGTGGCGTTTCCTCCCGGCGCGCATTGGATTCAGATCGACCTTGCGCGGACAACCCGGATCCACGGCATTACCCTGTGGCGTCCGATGGGCGAGGCGCCGCTCGCGGCCGCGGCCGCAGTAGCCGAGGACCCCGCCTTCGAGGAAGGCGTCCACGTGCTGTACAACAGTATAAGCGGCGGCGCCCACGGCTTGGACCCTGGCCACGCCCCGCCCATTGCGGCCAGTGGCGGGACGCCCCACGTCATCCCCGGCGGCGGCGTTCCCGGACGGCACGTCCGCCTGTATGTGGAGTCTGACAGCGAGCCCATCCGGCTGTCCGAGATCGCCGTCCACGGCGTTCCAGGCCCGTAGCGCGGCGGGCGGGACACTACTCCTGCTCGATGCCTTGGGACACCGTGTACGCGACGGTGCTGCGGTACTCGCTCAGACGCTCGGCCACTTGGTAGGCGTGGTCGCGGGACGCGCAAACGCCAAAGAGGGTGGGCCCGCTCCCGCTCATGGCCGCCGCCGTGCACCCTTCCTCTAGCAATCGAAGCCGCGCGTGGGACAAGTGCGGGTAGTCCTTGAAGACAGCGCCCTCCATCCGGTTGAACACGGCCCCCGCCCAGTCGCTCCGCTCCAACGCGCGAAGGGCCCGCCGGAAGGACGGCGTCTTGCCCGCGAAGGGGCGCGCGGTGTTCCGGAGCAAAGCGGGGCTGTTGTAGATCCGGCTCGTGCTCACGGCCAAGGGCGGGTGAAGCAGAATGATCCACGTGGGCTTGACCTGCGGCGCCGTGAACAACTCCTCGCCCCGGCGCGTGGCGCCCTTGGTCCCTCCGACGAGACAATAGGGGACGTCGGACCCCAGTTCGAGGGCGTATTCCCGCAGGCGCGCGGGCGGCAGCCCCAGATCCCACAGGTAGTTCAAGGCCGCTAAGGTCGCCGCCGCGTTTCCCGATCCGCCCGCCAATCCCGCCGCGATGGGGATCCGCTTCTGCAGGTAGATGTACACCCCTTGGGAGGTTCCGGTCCGTTCCTGAAGCAATCTCGCCGCGCGATAGGCGAGGTTGGAGCTGCCGTCATCCAGCTCGGAAGTGGAGCACTCCATGGAGATACCCGACCGGCGTTTGCTGAAACTCAGTTGGTCCGAAAGGTTGACCGTCTGGAAGATGGTCTCGATGTTATGGAAACCGTCCCGCCGGCGGGGCAGCACGTCGAGATAGATGTTGATCTTCGCATACGACCGGTAGGCGATGCCGTCCGCCACGGGTCCCTCCTTTATGATATCGCGGCTGCTCGCGCGCGTATGGATTACAGATTGCGGGACCGGATGATGGAGATGACCAAGGCCAGTCCGAGGAGGCCCGCCACGGAATAGCCGGCCAGTCCGATGGGCCGCAGGCCGATGTCCGCCGCGAGAAGCATGCTCGATCCCACGATGATGGAGCCGGTGATGACGCCGAAGGTGAGCCGGTTGCTCGCCCGGTCCGCGACGTTCGCCAAGTGGGCGAGGCCCTCGTGATTCAGTTGGATCTTGAGGCGTCCGCGGCGCAGCATGACCATCAGTTGCTGCGCGTCCCGGGGGAGCTCCTTGCCCAGGCGCAGGAAGGCCAGCGCGTTTTGCTGAAGATCCGCGGCGATCTGGGCCGGGGCGAAGCGCTTGCGGATGACGTCTTCCACGTACGGCTGGATCAACGGGACCATGTTCAGGTTCGGGTCGAGTTCGTGGGCCGTGGATTCGACGGTGGCGAGGGCCTTGAGCAATAGGGAGAAGCGGGGCGCCAGTTGCAGCTTATGGCGGCGCAGGATATTGGTGAGCTTCTCGATAACGCGGCCCACGTTCGCCCGTCCCAGCACCGTCTGGGCCTCGAAGGCGATGAAATCGCTGACCTCGTGCATGAGCAGGTTGCGCTCGACCACGTCGGGCGTGGTCGTGAATGAAAGGAGGGCCTGGACACAGGCCTCCGGGTCGTCGTTGAAGATGCCGCGGAAAAGGTCGGCGATGGCCGCGACGTCCGGCCGCTCCAAGTGGCCGACCATGCCGTAGTCCAGGAAGGCGATCTGGTTGTCGCGGATCACGAAGACGTTGCCGGGATGGGGATCGGCGTGGAACAGATGGAACTTGAAGATTTGCTTGCTGATGGTGTCGCAGCCGATCCGCGCGACCTCCTTCGGATCGCAGCCGCGGCTGGGGTATTCCTCATAGGCGTCCACGCGCACGCCGTCCACCCAGTCCATCGTCAGCACTTGCGGGCCGCAAAAGCCGTCATAGGTTTTCGGCACAAAGATCTGGGATTCGCCCTTGTAATTCTCGCGGAACCGCTCAATTATCCGCGCTTCTATGGTGAAATCCAGCTCGCGGAAGATGGATCGGCCGAATTCCTCCACCGTCCCCACAGGGTCCAACCACTGGACGTCGTGCATGTGGTCCTCGGCCCATTCGGCGATGCGCGTGAGCAGTTGCAGGTCGGATTCGATGACCTCGCGGATGCCCGGCCGTTGCGCCTTCACGACAACGGGTTCGCCGGTCTTCAACTCCGCGCGGTAGACCTGGCTGAGAGACGCGGCGGCCATGGGCTCCCTGTCGAAACGCCGGAATAGCGTATCCACGTCGCCGCCGAGGTTCGCGCGAAGGACCGGCTCCATTTCCTCGAAGGGCAGCGGGTCCACCTGATCTTGGAGGAGGCTCAGGGCGTCGCAGACTTCCTTGCTTACGAGGTCCGGCCGGGTGCTGAGGATCTGGCCGGCCTTGATGAACGTGGGCCCTAGTTCGATGAGGGCGGCGCGCAGCCGCTTCCCAAACGTCTGGGGCTCGCCACTCGGGGCCTCGATGAGGTGCAAGCCCCGCAGCAGCTTGGCGGGCAAGCCTTCGTGCAGGCCGATGCGCCGGACAAGGTCGGCGAAGCCATGCTTGACGGCCACCTGAATGACTTCGGCCAAGCGGACGGCGTTGCCGACGCGTATGCCTAGGGAGTGATAATGCACGGAAGCCCTGTCCTTTGTCTTGGCCGCGCCGGGGAACCCAGGCGGCGCCCAGGAGGCCAAATCAGCGGGAGGGTCACGCGGTGTTGGTTCACCGCTTGACCCTCCCGGATACGGTTCTGGAGGCGGACCCAGTGTAGCACACGGACCGGGCGCGCCGCGCTGGCTTACCGCCGCTGGAAGCTCAGTTCAAAGGGCGTGTTCTGCCCTCCGATATCAAAGGCGACGAGGTTCCCGTTCGCGCTGGGCGAGATAGAGCGGCCGCCCGCCTGGGCGGAGGCGACGCGCCAGGCGTCCGGGACATAGACGTACGCCGTCGCTTGCGGACCTGAGACGCGCCCGCGCAGGACGCCGCTGGCGGCGTCCCACGTCAACCCTTGGACGGTGTTCGCGTGGGGCGTTGCGCCGTTCAGCGCGCCGACGAGAATGGGCCGGGGATGGTCGCTGGTCGCCCCATACACGGTCAGCGACTCGGCCGGGGGCAGGGATCCGGATCCGTCGAAGGTCTCGCCGTTGTCCGCGCGCCAAAGCTTCGCGGGCGGCCCGCCATCGAGCGGCACGTCCGCGGTCGGCCATCCCGGCGCGCCAGGAAACATGACGACAGCGGAGCCGTAGAGGGAGTCTCCGAGACGGTTCAGAGGCGTCTCCCACACCCGGGGCGCGGCCTTCGAGGCGTCCAAGGGGCGTCCGGGCCGGCGCGGGAAGGCCTGGGCCAGACCCGGGGCGGCGTCCGGTTGCGCCACGATTTCGATCGGCCCGCCGTAGAAGGACATGGCCACGGCCACGCCGTTCTGGTCCACCGCGCCGCCTTCGAAGCGGACGGGTCCGATGGGCAGGCCGTATTCGCCCAGACGGCTGGACGCGCCAGCGGCTTCAAGCCACGCGGAAAGGTCGTTGCCCAACGACGCCTCGGCCGCGGGCAACACGGTCCGTCCGCCGGCGCCCGCTAGGGCCGCGCGAAGCGCCAGGGTGGCCGCCTTCGCCCGCGTGATGTTCATGGCGGACAAGGCGTCGTCGGGAATGTCCGGCGTCTGCACCGTGAAGAAGCTGAACCCCATGCCGGCCAACTCCGCCACGTATCGGGCGGCGTCCTGGAACCCCTGGGGATGGGACAGGTCTCGCCAATACAAGCCGTCCTGGTCGGCGACGGCCCACTCGGCGCCGCCGTCCTGGGCGGGCCCAAGGTTCACGGTGACGCCCGGCGTCTTCCCGAGGGAACGGATCTCGGACGCGACGTCCGCCATGTTGCGGGGATAGTCCGGCCGGTTGCCCTGGAGACTTCCCGGCGCCTCCTCCCATGAGCCCGGCACCAAAACGTGCTCCACTTCAGCAAGGTTCCACGCGCGGACAAGGCTGTACAGGGCGTTGGCCGCGATGCCTTCTGGACCGCTGATCCACGCGTGGGGGGCCGCCGCGGCTTCATTGCCGTACAGCACTCCCTGGGCGTAGGCAAAGGCCTGGGCGATGCCCGCGGGCTGGCCGCCCGTGAAGGAGAGCCATACAGGGTCCGCGCTCAGGCTTTCTCCGGGGGCCAAGGACAGGGCCGGTTCGAAGCGGCTGACGATCTCGCCTTCCCAGGCGCCGCCGCTATTGCTGAACTCGGCCGCCGTGTGGGCCTTGCCCTCGGGCGCCGCGTAAAGGGCCAGGGAGAGGTGGCGCTCCGGGTCGTGAATGAGTACGGACAGGGCGTTGCCGTTATCGTACAAGGGCATCTGGCCTCGCGCGCTCAGGGGCCGGGTAATCACGTCCGCGGCGGGGGACAAACCCGGCAGCGAATGGGCGCCCAAGGCCACGGGCGTGATGGCGCTAATCGCGATGGGTTCACCGCTGTCGTTGGTGATATCCACCGTCAGCTTGAAGAACGGCGTCGCCCGGTTCGTGTACAAGGAGTGGCGTACGGAGAGGCCTCTGTCGGACTCCCGCTCGATGATGTAGCGGATGCCGTTGCCCAGGGGATCCTGGAAGCGTTCCCGCCGCGTGACGCCGCCGCCAAAGCTGTCCTTGCCGAGGACGGTCCCATCGGCGAGCGTCACGCTCATGTGGGCGTCATCGACAAGCCGGGTGTCGTCGCCATGGGTCACGCCCCACTCCGCGTTCTCCACGGCGTACTGGAGTTTCAGGTCGCCCGCGCGGAAGGTGTAATGGTCGCGCAAAGCCCAGGGAAGCCGTTCCGCGGCGGCTTCAAGGGTCCACGAGGCCGCGGCGAGCGCTCCCAGAACTATTACGAACGCTAAGCCGGGGAAACTGCCGTGGCGCCTGTGTTTCGACATGTCGCTGTTCCTCTTAGTTTCGTTGAACTCGTGAGATCGGCGTTCTAGCGAATACAGCTATAGGTTCCGGCGCCGCAAGCCGGGCCGGGGTTTTCATGTCATGGGCGCGCCGGGCAAGGCGGGGTGCGCTTCCCGGTTCCGAAGTCCCGCGCGCTCCCCAGAGACGGGCGTCACAGCAGCGGCTCCGCTTCCAACGCCACGGAGAAGGGTTGCCCGTTCCGGAGGACGGTCACGGCGGCCGCTTCGCCAGCGTTCTCGAGAATTTCCGTCGCCTCCCGGTGATTCAGCCCCTCCAGAGACTCGCCTTCCACTTGGCGCAGCACGTCGCCGGTCATCAGGCCTTCCCGCGCGGCGGGCGAATTCTCCGCCACTTGGATCCACCAATACCCCTGCGCCCGCTGGGCAAGGGTGATCCCGAAGCCCCGGGGGGCGGGCAGCTCGACGGGATGATCGCCGATGGGTTGGAGGGCCAGTTCGCCTTCGGCGCGGTTCAGCCGAATGCGGAAACGCTCCAGGAAGCCCAGGCCCAGCAATGGGGCGTCCAGAGTATTGTCCACCAGGCCGAGGGGCCCGCGCACCTCCGCCGCGCCCACGTGCAGCCGGCCTATGCGGACGGCAAAGTCTTCTGGCGCGCCTCCGGGGCCGGGCTGCGTGGCGATGCGGGGCCGGCTCTCATCCAGTAAGCCAAAGGCGTCCGCGCGGGAGGGCGGCAGGCCCAAGGCGGGCCCGAAGGCCGTGTCCACAATGCAGGTCACACTTTGGCCGCCGTCCACGACGACGCT
>SLHB01000160.1 GCA_007136375.1 Candidatus Hydrogenedentota bacterium | reverse complement strand
GTGCGCGATCCCATCTGGGCGCGGGCCCTGTTCCTGGGCGACGAAGGGACGGAAGTCCTCCTTGTCAGCGCCGATCTGTGCGTGATCAACCCCGAGTTGCGGGCGCGCGCGCTGGAGCTTGCGCCGCCCAGCGTGCCCTCGGACAACATCATCTTGACCGCGACGCACAACCACAGCGCGCAGGGGGGCATGGAAGAGACGCTGATTTTCCGGCCCATCATGGGCCGTTACGAGCCCGATCTCCTGGAGGCGACCGCGGCCGGACTGGCGGAGGCCATGGCGTTGGCCTACGAAAACCGCGAGGAGGCGAACATCGGCTACGCCACGGGAGAGCAAACGGACCTGACCGTGAACCGCCGGGAAGACGACGGACCCGTGGACAGCCAGGTGGGCGTCATCCGCGTGGATCGGCTGGACGGCGAGCCCCTGGCGGTGCTGGCCAATCTGGCGGCCCATCCCACCACCGTGAGCGGCGACGATCTATACACCGTTTCAGCGGACTTCCCAGGCCATTACTACACCGCGCTGGAGGAATCGCTGGGGAACAGCGCGGTGGCGATGTTTCTCAATGGCGCCCTTGGCGACCAACGAGCAACGGACTTGGGCGGCCTCTCCGGTTGGGAACGGACCGAAGGCCTGGGCGCCGCCCTGGCGGAGGCTGTCTACGCGATCGCCGCGGACATCGAGGGCGGCGAAGCGGCGTTGGCGTTCCACCATGCCCGGCCGGACCTGCCGCCCACGCTGAGTCCGGTCCTCCCCCGTGAGACGATTGTGCAGCAACTCGAAATCGACGGCCTCATCCTATCGTTTTTTCCGGGCGAACCCTGCGTCGATTTGGGCCTGAATCTCCGGGAAATCGCCTTGGACGCCGGATACTCCGCCCACTTCACGGTCGGATTGGCGAACGACCACCTCTTCTACTTCGCGCCCCGCCGGTATTACACGGAACCGTACTACGAACAAGAACTCAGCCATTACGGCCCGGGGATCGAGGACTGGTTCCAGCGCCAATTCACGGACCTCATGACGTTGCGTCCCGCCTTGCCCGCGCCCGCCGATCCAGACGAGGCCGTTTCCGAAGCGTTGCCTGGCGGCGGAACGCTCTACCGCGTTGACGGCGCGCCCCGCGCCATGGGTTGGCAAAAGGGACGCGCCATGGCCGGCGTCCTGGAGGAGGCCTTCGCCACGTACATCAGCGCGCCCGCCGATGAGCGCCGCGTCACGCCGGGCAACTGGCCCGGGGCGGCGGACACGGAAGAAGGGGCCGAATCAGGCGGCGCTGGCTGGTGGGGGTGGCTTCCCGGCTTCATCGATGTGCGCCCCGTGGCCTTGCCGCTCCTAGCCGCCGAGGCGCGTCCCGCGCTGAACGGCGTCCCGTCGCGTTCCTTCGCGGCCCTCGAAGGCATGGCGGCGGGGAGCGAGTTGGCCTTCGACGCCGCCGCGCTGCTCCAACTCGCCCCTTGGTTTGGCGGCGAGGTGGACGGCGAACCCGTATCGGCGGGGCTGCAACCCTGGATTGTGGGCGTCGCGCAGGACCGGAGCGCGTCGGGCGGCCCCGTTATCGCGGCGAATCTTGACTGGCCTGGCCGCGAGCCTTTTCCCCTGTGGTTGGCCACGCCCGAGGATGGGCGCGCCTTCGCCTACGCCGGCTTGCCCTGGAGCGGCGGCGCGGCCGCGGGTATGAACGAGCACGGCCTGGCCATCGTGGTGGCCGCTTCCGCTCCCGCGGCGGGTCCGCCGGACGTGTTGCCTCCCGAACTGGCCGTGTGGGCCGTGTTGCAGACCCACGACACCACAACCGACGCGGTGGTCGCGCTCCGCGCCTATGGGCCCTACCCCGGCTACACCGCCATGATTATGGACGCCGAGACGGGCCCGCGCATCTACGACCTCGCCGATGACGGTGGCCCGGCGCGGCAAGCGCAGGACGGGCTTCTCCTGGGCGCGGCGCTCAGCATGCCGGGGGGTTGGGGCGCGGACCGGTATGGCTACGCCATGGAGCAGCTACAGGACGTGGAACCAATTGGGCTGACGCGGGTTGAACAACTTTTACAAGATGCTCAAGCCGAGGGCGAGGCGCTTCGGGCCCCGTTGCAGGCGGATACGCGCGTGAGCATCATCTTTGACGCCGAGGCGGCGGAGGTCCGCGTGGCCTTTCCCAATAACGCCGAGCCCGCCCCCGAGTACGCGGTCATCGCGGTAGGCGGCGGCTCATGAGCGAGACCCTGCGGTCCTACAGCGCCGGCGCCCGGGCCGGACGCGCCCTTAAACGGCGGGGCGGCCGGGTACGTTGGGTATTGGCGATAGTGGCGGCCGTGGTCCTTGGCCATGCGGCGTGGACCATCCGCGACACCGCGCCGTTACATACGCTCATACCCGCCGAGCAAAAGTACGGCATTTATATGAAAGACATCGTGATGAAACGGGAGGCGCTGGAACAGTCCTTCCTCTGGGAGGCCTTGCCCGGCGTTTGGGAGGGCGCGCCCGCCATGTTGCGGGACGGTCCCCCCGCCCCAGATTGGGTCCTCAACAACCTGGCTGGGCGCATGTGCTTCATTACGGGCAATGATCTCGCCGCCTTCAGCGACGCGGTGCTATTGACCCGCATGACGCCCGTGGGGACCCTGCTGGAGCGCTACAGCAGGCTCGGCCCTTGGTCCGAAGTGGATCACGCGGGGGGATTGCGCCTGCGCAAACTCCGGGATACGGACGTGTACTACGCCGTGCGCGGGCGGTCCCTGGCCCTAAGCGCGTCCCGGACGAGCCTCATCCACGCCCTGACCCTCGACGGCGGCGAGGCCATGCCCCAGGCCCGTTTCGAGGCGACGGTCAACATGGATGGACCGGAAGACGTTGGTGGTACTATAGTGTTAGAAGAATCCGATCCTTACGGCCCGATTCTGCGCAACGGCAGTTTCGCCCTGCGCGTGGAGGCGGACCGCATCGAAGCCCGAGGCCGCGCCGTCCTGCACCCTGAGCTAGAAGCGCGGACGGCCCCGTTGCGGGCCGGATTGGCGGAAGGTCGCCTGCCAGCGCCCTTGCCTGGCATGCTGGCCGTTGCGGGCGATTTCGGCATGACGCTGGAAGAACTCTACCTGGCCGTGGGCGAGGCGACGGAATGGAGCGCCTTCTCGCCAGAACAGTGGGCGGCGTGGGCGGACCCCGGACAAGATGGAGAGAACGCCGTGGGCCCCTTGCTGACGAGCGTCCTGGGCGGCATGGGTCCGGACTTCGCGATCACGCTGGCCGCCGTCAACGGCAGGGAGTTCGTGCCCCTGCCCGAGCTTACGGCAGTGCTGGGCGGCCCGGTGGACGTGATGGCCATGCTCATGGCGATGGCGCCCGAAGACGGCGGCGCGGCGCCATGGGAGTCCACGCCCCGCCGGGACGAAGACGCCGGGATGGTCTACATCCCCATGGCGGGCGGACCCTCCCTTGAGCCCTCCATCATGGAGCACGGCGGCGCCATTCTCGCCGCGACGAGCCGGAACGCGCTGGAAGACGCCCTTGCCGCGCCGGAGGCGGCCGGTTCACTGTTGGATCGCGAGGGCAACCTGTACCTTCGCGCAGAGCCCGCGCCGTTGGTTGAAGCCCTGTCCGACGTGGGCCGCCAACTCGCCGAAGCGCATATGTTGCGAGGCTATACGCCAGAGAGTTTCGGGGCCGACACGGAGGAGTGGCTACGCCGCGCCCGGGTGATCGAGCATATGGACTTGCTGGCCGCCGCCGAAGACGGCGCCATAGTGGCGGAACTGACGGTTCAAGGCCGGCCTCAAGGGACGCCAGAGCCGTGAGCAGGCGCCGGACCAGCGTCCGTTCCCGCGGCGCGCGGCGGCGCGCCTGGAAGGAGACTCATGCGACTGTGTCTTATTAGACATGGCGAATCCGAAGAGAACGCGGCCGGCGCTCAGATACGGGCGGGCGATCCGCCCCTGACCGAACGGGGCCACCGTCAGGCGCGCCATACGGGCCAACGCATCGCGGCGGAGGGCCTTGAACTGCTCTATTGCGGCCCCCTGCTGCGGAATCTCCAGACAGCAGCCCACATCTACGAGGCCAGCGGCATTCAACCGACACTGCTGCCGCCCGTCTTCGAAGTCGGCGCGAATCCCAACCTCTGGTCGCCCCGCGACATCGCCAAGCAGTTCCCCATGATCCGGCTGGAAAACGGCTGGCGCGGCCGGCTGCGCAGCCTGCCGGAAACCTTCGAGGAAGCCTGCGAACGGGTTCGCGGCATCGAGCGGTGGCTACGCCAACAATACGAGGACACGGACACGCGGGTCGGCCTGGTCACCCACGGCACCCTCGCGGACCTGCTCATCAGCTATTGCCTCAACATGAAGCCCGGGGCTCACGCCCGCTTCAGCTCCGCCAATTGCGCCGTCCACTACCTCGACGTCCGCCCCAACGTGGCCAAACTCCTGCGCCTCAATGACTTTTGCCACATTCCGGAGGGTGACCGCAGTTGACTGACCCCACCGCGCCGGAACCCCAGGAAACGCCCGCGGACCCGCCTCCATCGCCAAGAGACGGCGGGGGCCAGGGTTTCATCGTCGATGAAGCCACCGACGAGATCATGCGGCTACGCCTCGACGCGTTCGAGGGTCCCTTCGAGGTCCTCCTCTACCTCATCCGCGCGCAAGAGATCGACATTTTTGATATCCCCATCGCGACGATAACCGCGCAGTATCTCCGGTTCTTGGAGATGATGCGGGAAGAGAACCTGGACGTGGCCGGCGATTTCCTCGTCATGGCGGCGACGCTCATCCAGATCAAGTCGCGCATGCTCATTCCGGCGGAGACGGAGGAAGAGGAGGACGAGGAATACGAGGAGGAGGATCCCCGCTTCGAACTCGTGGAGAAACTCCTCGAATACCGGAAGTACCGCGACGTCGTGGAGCGGCTCGAACGCCTGGAGCAAGAACGGCGGGAATGGTTCACCCGCAAGGCCAAGCCGCCCGCGGAAGCCACCGCGCCCGATCCGGACGAGGAGGATTACATCGAGGTCAGCCTCTACGACCTCATGAAGGCGTTCAAGGGCGTGTTGCGTTTCCTGTCCGACGACGTGTTCCACGACGTTGCCCGGGAGCACCACTCCATCGATGAGAAGATCGCCCTCATCGAAGAAGCCCTCGCCCAAGACGGTAGCGTGGCGTGGACCGATCTGTTTCGCGATTGCAAAAGCCGGATCGAGCTCGTCTGCTGCTTCTTAGCCATACTAGAGCTGTGCCGCATGGGCCGCGTCCGCGCCCACCAACACCGGCTGTTCGAGGACATCCGCCTCTTTCCCGTGGACGCGCCGCCGCCCGCCACCGGTGAACCGCTCATGAACTCCGGCGAACCCGGTGAACCCGTGGAGGCCGCTCCGGAACCCCAGGAAACTCCCGAAATGTCCGGAGAAGCCGCCGGCGAACCGGCGCCGATTCCCGTTGAACCCGCTGACGCGCCTGATGACGCCCAGAGCGACCCGGGCGAGACTGCCAGCGAGCCCGCTTACGAGCCTGTGGATACGCCCGAGGCGTCAATGGAGATTGCCGGCGAATCCGCGGAGCCCCTTGACGAAACTCCTGAAGTCCAGGACGAGTCCACAGAGACTTCCTGCGAAGCCGAGGACGACGGGGACGACGCAGCGGAGGCCGCCGAGAGGTCTGGCGAGCCCGAAGAAGAAGCCTTCGACGGCTCCACGCCCGATCCCAGTGTGCCGGCTTCCGCCGCTCCGGGTTGACTGACCATGCTGTGGCCCTTCCGGGCGCGCTGGCGGCTTGCCCCTACCCTTGGGGAGCAAGGCGAGCGCCTCGCCGCTAAGCATCTCAAGCGGCACGGGTTCCGCATTTTGGAACGAAACGTCCGCCTCGGCCCGAACGAAGTCGATCTCATCGCGCGGGAAGGAGACACCGTGGTATTCGTGGAGGTGAAGACGCGGCGCGCCTGCGATCCCGTGCCGCCGGAAGCGAACGTCGGTCCGGAGAAGCAACGCCGCCTCCGCCGGGCCGCGCGGATCTACATCAGCCGCCATGACGACGGCGAAACCTATTACCGCTTCGATATCGTGAGCGTGTGCATCCCCGAGAAAGGCCGGCCCGACGTGGTCCTATTCCGGGACGCCTTCCAGGGCCATTGAAGGAAACCCCGCTCCCATGATCGGCTTTTTGCGCCGCCATCCCATCCTCCGCGCCAGCTTCATCCTGTTGCTCCTCCTTGTCCTTTCGGGAACCGCCCTCCTCGGCTGGCGCATGCGCGGACCCTACCGGGATTACCGGCTGGACACGGCCATGGCCTCTCACGCCATGGAAGGGCCGGGAACATTCCACGCGGGCGCGGCGAAGCGGGACATCACGCCGGACCTGGACGCCTACGACACATGGACGGATGTCAGCGGCACGAACCGGTACGAACCGGCCAGGGGCGACACGTACGAAGATCGCACCGGGAGCGGGCGCTTCGATCCCGTCTGGCTGGGCGGGTTCAACTATGCCCGCGCGGCCACGGGCGTGAACGATCCCGTCTGGGTCCGGGCCATAGCGGTCCGCAACAACGGCGTCACGGTGGTGTTGGTGAGCATTGACAGCGTTGGGATTTTCCACGACCGCTTTATCACCGTACGGAACACGTTGGATCCAACGCTGGAGATCGGCCACGTCCTGTTTTCGAGCACGCACACCCACAGCGCGCCCGACACCATGGGCCTGTGGAGCTACCGCTACATCCTCAACCGGCTGGACGAAGCCTACATCGAGCACGTCCAGGCCATGTGCGTCGAGGCCATCGAAGAGGCCGTGCGCAATTTGGAGCCCGCCGCCGCGATTCATGCGCGGGTGGAGATAGAGCCGGAGGGCCACGTGCGCGACACGCGGGAGCCCATCGTCTATGACCGGATCCTGGGGGCCGTCCAGTTCGTAGGAGAAACGAGCGGCGAGACCATCGCCACCATGTTTAGCTGGGGGAACCATCCCGAGGCCCTGGACGCCAACAACACCGTCATCACCTCGGACTTCCCCCATTACTGGCGCGAAGGCGTGGAGAACGGCGTGGCCGATCCCCATGGCGTGGAGGGTCTCGGCGGCGTCGCGGTGTTCTTCCAGGGCATGTGCGGCGGTCTCATGACGCCGTTGAATCTGGAGGTGACGCACCGTAGCGGCGCGTATACGGTTTCGGAGAACTCCGTCGAGAAGGCGGAGATCCTCGGCGAGAATCTCGCCATCCTGACGGTGAACGCCCTCCGGGGCGGCGCCGCCGTCCGGGTCGACAATCCCGGCGTCGCCTTCGCGGCGCGGACGGTCTTCGTGCCCGTGGAGACCCACTTCCGTTGGGCCATCATGCTTGGCGTTCTCCATCCCGGCTGGTTCTGGGGATACGCCCGCACCGAAGTGAACGCCATCCGCATTGGCGACGTGGAGCTTCTCAGCACGCCCGGGGAGTTGTACCCGGAGATCGGAGACGGCGGGGTGGAAGCGCCAGAGGGCGGCGATTTTCCCGGGCCGCCGAGGGAGGTTCCGCCGCTGCGCGAGCGGATGGGCGGCGAACTGAACCTCATCATCGGCCTCGCCAACGACGCCATCGGCTACATCATCCCGAAGACCCAGTGGGACACGGAGCCCCCTCACGCCTATGGCCGCACATCGCCTCCCTACGGCGAGGTGAATTCAGCAGGCCCCAACGCGGCGCCGGCCCTCCACGAAGCCTCTCTGGACCTGCTCGGCCGGCTCCACGGCGTGATCGGCGGGGAGTAGCGGCCCCGGCGTCCAGCGCGCCATCACGCCGAGACGATTTCGCGGTAAACGAGACGCCCCACTTCCTTCGAGAATATGAGGGTGAAATGTCCCCGGCCGACGATCTCCACGTTGCGCGCCTTGCCAAACTCCGCCGAATTCTGGGGGAACACCACGTTATCGTGGGTGCTGTAGATGGAGACGTAGGGGACGGAGTCGCCGTAGTTTTCGTCCCGGTTCAGGGCGTCCAGCCAGGCGTTGCCGCGGCGCATCTGCGTTCCGTTTACGCCCGGCGCGATGCGGGCCATCGCCGTGCCGTGGTGGGGCGTGCCAATGGTCACCAGCTTCGCGACGCGGGCCGCGCCGCCGAAGCGCTCGATGTAGGCCCGCGCCACGAGCCCGCCCATGCTATGGGCGACGAGCACAACCTTCGAGGCGCGGGTGGTGTTCCGGATCCGCGTGACTTGGGCCGCCACTTGCTGGGCGTATTCGTCGATGTCGCCGAAGCGGGGCTCAAGGTTCATGGTGAACACGCTGGTGACGCCCCGCCGGATGAGGTAGCGCATCATGGGGGTCCAGATGCCGCAATTCGTCGCGTACCCGTGGATGAGCAGCACGGGCCGTTCCTGGGAGGTGATGATGAAGGCGCGGCGGCGGGCGACGAGGTAGTTGGCCAGGGGGATGAAGAGACAGATCATGAGGGTGGTGAGTAGCACCTCGGTGAACACCATATACAGCGACCCGATGCATCCAAGCCGCGTATCCTCCCGGCGGGGCGAGCGCAGAAAGTGGGACAAGGAGAACTGAAGCGCCACCCATGCGCCCCGGGCCGCGACGCCCAGAAGCACGGCCAACACGGCGAGTTTCCCCAGGGGAAAACCGCCTGGCGAAACGCGCCATAGCAAGAGGCTCAGCAGGATGAACAGCAGCACTTGACCCGTGAAGGCCAGTATGTACCGTGTGGTGATCATGGTGTCGCGATTCTCTCTTTCAGGTGTGGCTCATTGGTGGCGCGTCGGAGAAGGCTGACGGCGATGGCTCCCGTTTGGCGCGGCCCTGGGCTTCGCCATGGAGCGCTTTGGAGCGGCCCGCTGGGTTTAGAATGGCGCGGGCGCCGCGCCGGCCGGCGTCACGCCCGTGACTTCGCCAGCGGCCTCCAGCACCAGCCCCACAAACAGTGACGCCAGCCCGAAACTGATGACGACGCCGTACAAGGCCAACAGGGCCTTCGCCAGCTTGTTTAGCGTGCCATCCCATCCCGCGGACACCGGCATGGCGCTCAGCAGCGCGAAGGCGGCCGCCGCGCCCGTGAACATCAGGAACAGCGCGAAACCCCGCGCCGCGAGCCAGCCCCATGCGGGATCCGGCTCCACGGCTTGGCCCGCCACGACGCCCGCGGCCAAGAACATGCCCCACGCAACAAAGCGCGCGCCAAGATAGAACGCGAACCCGACGACCAGGATGCCGGCGGCGGCCTTCGCGGGTGGGCCCAGCTCCAGCGGGTCCGGCTCCTTGCCGGGAATCCGTAGACCGCCCTCGTGGAGCCGCCACTGGAGCGCGCCGTACGCCGCGAGATACGCCCAAAGGGTAAAGGAAGCCACGCCCATGCCGGCCAGGGCCATGGCGATGGCCGTGAAGGCGGCGCACAGAATGACCGTGACCACCCGGACCACCCAGGGGTCGAGTTGCAGCAGATAAGCGCCCACGGCGCACACGCCCAGCCACGCACGCCCATCCCGGGGCGGTTCGGGACGCGTTTCCAGCTCGTCCTCGGCGTCCTCCCCGGAGGAGACTTCGGCTTCTTCCAGCGCCGCCTCAGTCTCCCTGTGGACCTTCCGGCGGGGCTCCGCCACGTCCCGCCGCGCCTGAACCTCGCGGACACGGGAGCGCGCGGACGCGGCCGAAGGCCGGCAGTTCATGAGGATGGTCTCCAGCTCGTGGTCCTCCGGCGGCGCGTCGCCATAGTGCTGGAGTTCCTCGCGGAGCTGGGCCTTCAATTCCGCCAAGGCCTTCCGCTGCTCTTCATCGGGCAAATCCGCCATTTGCGTGTGAGCCGCGCGCAAATAGTCCCGGATCCGCTCTTGTTGTGTTGGCGTGAGTTTCATTGCCCCCTTTTGAAGCATTGGTTTTGGAGGCCAAGTATACCGAATCGGAACGGCGTGTGAAACACGGGGAACCAGCGCCGCGATACGCTGTGGGAAGGCTTTCCCCGAGCATCCCTTACGTGCTCTAATACCCGCCACGCTTCCCTCTTCGGGCGCGGAGCGAAGCCGGACGATCCAGAACAGCGGAAAGGAGTAGAGCGCGCATGAAGATGGAGCACGTGGCCCTTAATGTGAAGGATCCCCGGGCCATGGCCGAATGGTACCGCCAGCATCTGGACTTCACCGTGGCCCGGGAAATGCGGGAAGCGCCGTACACCCATTTCCTGGCCGACAGCGCTGGCGCGGTCATGCTCGAGATATACCATAACCCGCCAGACGCCACGCCCGAATACAACGCGATGGACCCTTTGCAGCTTCATCTGGCCTTCGTTTCCGCGGATCCCGAGGCGGACAAGGAGCGGCTCGTGGCTGGCGGGGCCGCGTTGGTCAAGGAGGAGCGTCACGGCGACGGCAGCCACTTGGTCATGCTGCGGGACCCCTGGGGCTTGCCCATCCAGCTTTGCAAGCGGGGCGAGCCCATGCTGCGGCCCTGAGGCCTCCCGGTCCGCGGTTTCCGGGCCTGGCGCGCTTACTACCAGCGTATAAGGGCGGAGGCCCAGGTGAGGCCCGCTCCGAACGCCGCGAGGAGGACGTTGGCGCCGGGCGTCAAGCGGCCTTCCTTCCGAGCGTCGTCGAGGGCCAAAGGGATGGAGGCGGCCGTCGTGTTGCCCACGCGCGCGATGTTCACGTACACCTTGTCGTGGTCCAGGCCGAGGCGGTCGGCGGCCGTGTAGATGATGCGGGTGTTGGCCTGATGCGGAATGAACAAGTCCACGTCGCCGATGGTCAACTCGCCGGCGGCGAGAGCCTTTTCCGTGGCCACGGCGAAGGCCATGACGGCCTTGCGGAACAACTCCTTTCCGCGCATGTCGATGGCGACGCGCTCTTCGCTTTCCAGCGGATGCTGTTCATAAGGTTGGACGGAGCCGCCCGTGGGCATGACGAGGATGTCCGCCGCGCCGCCGTCGGAGCCAAGATGGACGTTACGCACGCCCTGTTCGCCTTCCTCGCCCCGCACCACCACGGCGCCGGCGCCGTCGCCAAAGAGCACCGCCGTGTCCCGCCGCTTCCAGTTGAGCCGGTTCGAGAGGACTTCCGCCCCCACCACCACCACGGTCTTGTGGACGCCGGAGCGGATGAAGGCGTCCGCGGTGGCGAGGCCATAGACGAAGCCGGAGCACGCGGCGCTGACATCGTAGGCCCCGGCGTTCCTCGCGCCAATACGCTCTTGGATGAGGCACGCCGTCGCGGGGAAGAGGTAGTCAGGAGTCGTGGTGCAGCAGATAACTAGATCCACTTCCGCCGGATCCACCCCCGCGTGTTCCAGCGCTTCCGCCGCCGCGGGCGCGCCCAAGTCCGACGAACCCTGGCCCGGCTCGGCCACATGGCGCTGACGGATTCCCGTCCGTTGCTGAATCCATTCGTCGGACGTGTCCATCATCTGTTCAAGGTCGTGGTTCGTAAGAATCCGTTCGGGCAAATATTGGCCCGTCCCCACGATGCGTGCTCGAATCATCCAATCGTTCTCCAACCCGAGGCGGGTATGCAAAGCTGACGCCGGCATGGCGCGCCGGGTCCCCCAAGATAAAGAAAAGGCGCCTGGGCCGCATGGGTTGCCCGCGCTCCCGGCGCTTCGGCGGCCAGGGACGGGGTTGCGGGAGGCCGCGCCGGTTGGGTCCCTCTATGGAAACAAGGCCGCCTGACGGCGCGGTAAGGCTGGCCGCGAGGCGCCGCGGCGTTGCAACACGGCCTCACTCTGTCCGCAGCGGGTGAAAAGCAGCGCACGGACGCCGCTGGGGCGGGCCGGACAAGCCTTTCGCGCCCCTCCGGAAACCGCCGCGCTGTTGCCGCGCCCGTCGCGAAGCCAAGTTGCAATCTACAAGGGTAAAGCCTAGCACAAGACCGGCGCTAGATTCCAATGGCGGCTATAACGGCGGGCCCGCGCCAATTGGGGCCGCTCCATCTTTTGCCAGTCCGTGCTTCGCCCATGGCTGGCCGCCAATTTGGGTCCGCCATCCTGGCCTGACGTTTGGATGAGCTGCTCTTGAAATGAGTATTGTTTTGCGAGTGCTTGGGCTTTATTTTTGAATATATCACAAATAAGAGAGCAGGATCTTACAGCCGTTAATCATAAACCAAGTCATAGCCTTTCGGTTAAGAAATATCTGGCTGATCATAAAATCCCCGTCAACCAAGTTGGGTTCCGATTCGTATATCCCCCCACAATGTTCGCCGAGCCCGCCACGGAACGCCAGCGCCCCCAAGGCGTATGTTTCGGGCGGCTCAAACCACCAAGGAGAAGAGACCATGAGGACCACAAGCAGATGGATCTGGTCGCTCCCCCTGGCCGCGGCAGTCGGCCTGGGCGGGGCATTCGCTGGAATGAATCAAGCAGCGGGCCAGGAAGTTCCGCCTCCCCCGCCTGCGGATGAGGCGCCGCCGCAACCGCCTCCACCACCGCCTGGCGACGAACCCGCTCCGCCGCAACCGCCTCCGCCGATGCCAGAAGAACCTGCGTTGCCGGAGCAACCCACGGCTCCCGCGCTACCGGAGAT
>SLHB01000500.1 GCA_007136375.1 Candidatus Hydrogenedentota bacterium | reverse complement strand
GTAGCGGCGGTTCTTGTTGTTGTCGTTTTCGTTGAGCTGGCCGACGTTGTAGGGCGGATTGCCAATGATGACGGTGATGGGCGCGGCTTTCTGGCGTTCGACCCGTTCTGTGTTCGCCTCGGTGAACATTTCCCTTTGCGCGTGTTCGGCCATGTCCAGCGAGTCGACGAAGCAGAGGCCCTCGAAGGGCTGGTATTTGCCGGTGAGTTCCCAGTAGGCGTTCGCGATGTTGAGCGCGGCGATGTAGTAGGGCATGAGCATGACTTCGTTGGCGAAGAGGCGTTCGCGGTACACCGCTTCGAGGTGGCGCTTGCTCATGCGGCCGAGGAGGTTGATGATGAAGTTGCCGGTGCCCGTGCAAGGGTCGAGGATGACGACTTCCGGGCTGGCGAGGTCTTGGCCGAACTCGTCCTTGAGGACCTGTTCGACGCTGGCGCACATGAACTCGACGATGGCCTGGGGCGTGTAGACGATGCCGTGGGTGTCGGCGGCCTTCACGCTGTAGCCCTGGAAGAAGCGTTCGTAGACGGTGTTGAGGAAGTGTTGTTTGTCGCCCCAATCCTCGATGCTCCGGGCGGCGTCTTCGATGGCGACGTAGAAGCGGTCCAGGGACCTGAGGAAGTCCTGGCGGTTGAAGCTTTCGCTGGTGAGGGCGGCGATGACGTTCTCGATTTCGTTGGCGATGACGTTGCGCCGGGCGAAGTCGGGGTTCTCGAAGATGGTGCGGATGAGCCGTTCGGTGAGGAGATGCTGCACGAGCATTTCGTCGACGGCGTCGGGGCGGAGGTTCGGGTTGAGGGAGGCCTTGCAGAGATCGAAGAAGCGGGCGAAGGCTTGTTGGAAGGCCTTGTTGTTTTGGTGGGCTTCCTTGATGCGTTGGGTGAGGCCCGTGGCGAGATCGGGCACGCGCTCCTTGAACTCGTCGACGGCCCGCTCGAATTCGTCGATGCCCGGCTCTTCATGGCTGTAGAAGGCGTTGAGGAGATCCGCGATCTGTTGCGCGTTCCCGAGATCCGCCTCCATGGCGGTCCGCCCGTCTTGAATGAGGACGGCCCGCTGGGTGTCTTCAAAGATGATGTTCGTTGCGGGGTAGCCCTTCTTGAGCTTCTTCGTGATTTCCCCGGCGAGGTCGTCGCCCGTGTCTTTGGCCTCCCAGAAGCCCCGGGGCACGTTGAACTCGTCGCGCACGGCGCCGTCGGGCCGGACCGTGCGGCCGCCGGCCTTCATGGCGAGTTCGGGCACGAGCATCCAGCCGGGGGCCTTGGCCGTCTCGGCGAGGAGGCCTTGGAAGGCCATGCGCGTGCCCATCTCGTGGCGCACGTCCGCCCGCGCGAGTTTCTTCTTCTCCGCGAGATATTGCTTGACGGCTTTATGCGTGGGTTTGATGTGCGTTTTCGTGTGCAAGGACCGCGCTCCCCTGTGGTGATGTGAACGCGTACTGTAGCCGTCCCGGCTGGGAGCATGCAACGCGCCGGCGGCGGCCTTCGTAGCGGAAAGCCACGGGACGCCCAAGAGCAAGCAGGAAACTCGTGCATCATGAAGGACGTCATGGCGCCTCAAGACAGCGAAACCGGGGCCCCGGGGGCGATAAGAAATCTTCCTATTTTTTGACAAAAACTAAGCGGCGCGATATTCTGGAAGAGGTTGAGTCACCCAGGAGGCCGAACCATGCCAACCATCACCATCTCCCTCCCCGAATCCCTCAAGGCGTTTATCGAGGAACAGGTCAGCCGGGAAGGGTTCGGAACCGTCAGCGAATACCTTCGCGCCCTGGTGCGGCAGGAACAAAAACGGCGGGCTCAAGTCCGGCTTGAGTCCCTGCTGCTCGAAGGCCTTCAAAGCGAAGCTTCCGAGATGACCGAGGAGGATTGGGCGAATATCCGCGAGGAGGTCCGGCGGCGGCGCCAAAACCGAACGGCCGAAGGTAAATGACACGGAAGATCCTCAAGCGGGAAAGGGCCAAGCGCGACATCATCGAGCTTGCCGCCCATATCGCCCACGATAATCTGGAGGCCGCTGAGCGGTTTATCACCGCAGTGGAAACCGCGTTCCGGCTCCTTGCTCACACGCCCGGAGCCGGAGCCCTTCGGGGCTCCCTCGATCCCGCCCTTGCCAATCTTCGGATGTGGCCGGTGCGGGGCTTTGAAAAACATCTCATCTTTTACCGGGAGACTCCCGAGGGACTGGAGATTGTCCGGGTGCTTCATGCGGTCCGCGACATCGCGGCCCTTTTCTCCGAGGAGGAAGCCGACCCATGACGTACGGCGCCCTTCCCGAAGCCCTCCCCTGGCCGGCAAGACTTGCGGGACGGATCGTTCTTCCGCCTTGGCCTCGATTGGGGACCGGCGTCATGAGCGCCGGCTTCTCGTGGAAAGGTTTGGGGATGGCGCGCCTGGGGCGATTCGAACGCCCGGCCCGGCCACCACACCCCAGCCGAATCTGCGAGGCTTTGTGGGGCCCCAACTCCGCCTCGCGACGCTTCCGGCCCCACGAAGCCAACCCGCAGGGGGCAACACCATGAACCAGGGACTCTCATAACTCTTGGACCAAGAACCCAAAAGCTGGGGGCTTGAAAGTCATGGAAGGCTTCTGTTGGTTCGGGAGCCATCTTGTGTTGGAAGAACTCGGATAACCCTGACAAATTCTGGATGCATCCATTCGAAATCCCTATCCGCCGTGAGCACTACCGCGTCCGCAGCCTTCGCCGTCGCCGCAATCCAGAGGTCATTTTGTTTTTGGTGGGGGTGTCCGCCGCGACGCGCCGCCGCATAGAGATCGGCATAGGCTTCCACCACTTGGGGGAGCGACGCTTCCGTGCGCACGAGCTGACTCAAAATGGAATCGAGCCGGTGTAGCTTTTCCGGCCCCCAATTCCTGTATTTCGCAAAGGCCCGCAATTCCCCCTCCGTTATCGTCGAATACAGCGGACGCTCCGTCCGCGACGAGAGCTTGTATCGCGCTTCGAGCGCCTTGCCGTCTGAGTCGTTTCGCGCAAGATGGATGAGTACGTCCGTGTCCAGTAAAACGAGTTGCCCCGACGGAAGGGTCAAGACAGGTCCTCCAGGAACGCCGCGATTTCCTCGTCCGTTTCCTCGCCCGGCCATTGCCCCAAAATCGCCGCCACCCCCTGACCACGGCCCTGGACCTGGCGGTAACGCTCCGCGTCAAGCCGCTGCTCCTTTGGCGCGGGCACGCGCGACCAGATCGCGATGTTCCCTTCGGCAGGCTGTACCGTATCCGCGTCAATCCGAAGCAGTTT
>SLHB01000195.1 GCA_007136375.1 Candidatus Hydrogenedentota bacterium | reverse complement strand
TGCGTTATGTTCACGCCATCGATCAATCTCAGCTCAAGGTGATCCCAGCCCAGATCCCGGTGGGCCTTGATTTGGGCTTCGATGGGCTGGCCCGCTTCGTCGGATATTCCAGAATAGAACATGGTCTTGCCTCCTCGGTAGGGTGTCATGTTTCTTTCGGCGCGCGGCGCCGGGCCGGGTTGCGGGATGAGGCGCGGCCTAAAGACGCTCCAGACCCTTCTCCACTTCGGCGCGCTTCTCCACGCCCACGAGAAGCTCAACCAACGCCAGCGCAAAGTCCATGGCCGTACCCGGTCCACGGGAGGTGACGATTTGGCCGTCGCGCACCACCGGCTCCTCCACGAGTTGGATGTCCGGAAGCCCGAGTTTCTCCAAGTGGCCGGGATACCCCGTGGCGCGTTTCCCCGCGAGCAGGCCGGCTTTCGCCAGAACCGTGGGGGCCGCGCAGATGGCGCCGGTGAACTTGCCGCTGGCCGCCATGGCCTTGAGCAGCGCGTTGATCCGGCTGTCGTTGGCCATGTGCTCCGCGCCCTTGGCGCCGCCGGGCAGCACCACCATGTCGTAGGCGTCCGCCAGAGCGGCGTCCAATGTGGCGTCCGGCGCGATCTTGACGCCGCGGCTCATCGTGACGGGCCCTTCATCCAAGCCCGCCACGGTGACATCGACGCCGCCGCGGCGGAGGATATCGATGATCGTGACAGCCTCCAGCTCCTCGCTGCCTTCGGCGATGGGAACCAAGACATTTGGCATGGGCGGAGGAATCCTCTTCGTTAGGGGGTCAACGGGTTCGCGCGGGCGTCGTTGCGGCGGAAGCGTGGCGCCCAATCCCCGCGCCGTTCGCGTAGGCACTAGTGTACTTCCCGCCGGCAAACCCGTCAAACGGCCTCGCCGGCGCCTGTGGCGATTGACAGCGTCTCGCGCGGGAAATTGACTTGCGCGGGCCCATGCCTTACTTTACCGGAGTCTATTGTCACCCTTCGCGGCGTTCCCCCCACTATGGAGGCGGAGACGGACCGGGAGCACACTAACAAATAGGAGTTCATGGATGATTCTCTGGGCAACGCGCGTCCTCGCGGCGCTGATCTTGGCCATCTCTTCCGCGGCGGTCCTCGCGCAGGACACGCGGATCGTCTTCCAGGTGGAGCAAGACGCCTTCTCCATCGGAGGCCAGCAACAAGAGGCTCAGGACGAGGAGCTTGTGATTTGGCTCCGGGACGACGCGGTGCGCCACAACCAGGGCGACTCGACCTTCATCGGCCTCTTCGACGAAAACAAGATGTATATCGTCGAGCACAGCACGAACAGCTACATCGAGGTGGACTTGCCCATCGACATCTTGAGCATGGTGCCGGAGGAAGCCCGCCCGATGATGGAGCAGGTTCTCGGGCAAATGGACATGGAAACCGAAATCACCGCTACGGACGAAGAAGGCACCATCAACGGCTGGGAGGCGCGAAAGTACATCGTCCACGTGTCGGGCTTCATGGGGATGGAGATGGAGCACACCCTCTGGATGAGCACGGATCCCGGCGTGGACGCCTCGCGATACAATCAAATGATCAGCGAGATGGCCGCGCTCCAGCCGGGCCAGGGCGAATGGATGGCCGAGTTGCAAGCCATCGAGGGCTTCCCCGTGTTGACCGAAACCGTGACACGGGTGATGGGAACGGAATTCGCGTCCCGGCAGCGCCTCATCTCCGTGGAGGAAGCCGAAGCCCCCGAAGGCGCCTTCGAGCCGCCGCAAGGTTATAGCCGCGACGACTTCGATCTCATGGATCAACTCGGCGGGCAATAGCCGTTTGGACGCAACGCAAGAGACCGCGTATCATGGCCGGGCTTCCACGTTGGAGGCCCGGCTTTGTTACGTTCCGCGGCGCCGCCGCGCCGAACCGAGGAGACCCCGTCTGTGCGCCATTCCGTCCATACCACGCTGTACTTGGCCATATTGGGCCTTCTTGCCGCGGGATGCGCCCCCGAGCGCGGCGAATCCAGCGGGCTCGGCGTTTCCGACGGCGCCCTGCGCTGGAACGGCGAGGCGTTTCTGATCCGCGCTATCGAAACGCCGAACCTCGCCACCGCCGGTTTCGACCCCGAAGAGATGGAGGCGATACTGGACCGGGTGGCCGCCGCGGGCGGCAACGCCGTGGCGCTGACGCTGCCTCCTGGCGCTGGCGATGGCGCCCGAGGCCTTGACGCGGCCACGGCCGAAGCCCAGGAAGCCATCCTCGCCGCCACCCGGGAGCGGGACATCGCCGTTGTGTACCGCCTCGTGGGCCCCGATGCGCCGGACAATCCGGAACGCCATATGGATCTCACCCTCGCCGCCGCCCGCACCTTCCGGGACGCGCCCAACGTCATCTGCTGGATCGACGCGCCCAACGCCGGAGCGCTCACGGAAGCCTTCCTCCGCCGCGCGCCGAATGTGGTCACCTTGTCCTCCAGTGGCGGCGCGTTGACCCCCGTCCACGACCCGGACGCCTTCGAACCGGGAGGGCTGGACGTGCTCATCGGCAATCTGCCAGAGCAAGATCCCCAGGCCAGCCACTTCATTCTGCCGCCCTACGACGAAATGTACGATGTGCTCGAAGCCGCCATGGCCGGGGGCGCCGCAGCCGCGGACTAGGGTCTTCGGCGAGCCTTTCCACCCCATTGGGGCGTCTGCACCAACCGCGCCAGGAGACCATCACGCGCCATGCGCATGAGCCAACTCATCGGAAAACGCTTCAAGGAACGGCCCGCCGGCGTGGCGCTGGAAGGTCAGGCCTTACTCCTGCGGGGCGGCTACGTCCGCCAAGCAGGCAACGGACTCTACGCCCTATTGCCCCCTGGCGTCCGACTGGCGCGCAAGATCGAGGCGATCATCCGCCGGGAGTTGGACGCGGCCGGCTACCAGGAGATCGCCCTGCCCCTAAGCGCGCCCCCGGAGATGTGGGACGAAACCCGGCAAACGCAGCCTCCGCCAGACAGCATCCGCTTCCGGGACGGCGCCCGTCAGGAATGGGTTCTCGGCGCGTCCGGGAACGCCGCGACGGTGGCCGTCCTCCGTAACGAACTGCAAAGCCACGCCCAGCTACCCGGCGCCGTGTACGCGTTCCGCGACGAGATTCGGGGATCCGCTCAGTCCGGAAGCGGGCTTGTCCGCGCCCGGGAAGGGCGCGTAGCCGAGGCCTGCGCCTTTCACAGCGGCGCCGCCGCGTTGGACGCATGGTTCGAAGCGATGACCGGCGCCTGCGAGAACATTTTGGCCGAGTGCGGCTTGCCGCG
>SLHB01000238.1 GCA_007136375.1 Candidatus Hydrogenedentota bacterium | reverse complement strand
GCACCGTGACCACTCTGTTCTGCGACGTGCGCGGGTTTACGGCGATTGCCGAGCAATTGGAGCCCGCTGTTCTCGTCGACATGCTCAACGAACACTTCACGGCCATGACCAAAATCATCTTTCGGGAAGTGGGCACGCTGGACAAGTACATTGGCGACGAAATCATGGCCGTGTTCGGCGCGCCCCTGCAGAACGAAGACGATCCGCTGCGGGCGGTGCGTTCGGCCCTGGCCATGCAAGCCCGCAACAAGGAACTGAACGCGCAACGGTCGGCCATGGGCCGCCCCGTCTTCGAGCTCGGCGTGGGCATCGCCACGGGCGAGGTCATCGCGGGCTATGTCGGCGCGCCCGAACGCATGGAGTTTACCGTGGTGGGCGACCGCGTCAACACGGCCCGGCGCTTGTGCAGCCTCGCCACGGCCGGCCAAGTGGTCGCCGACGCCGACACGTACGCCCTCGTGAAGGAGACGGTGGACGCGAAGGCCATCGGCACCTGCATCCTGCGGGGCAAGGAGCGCACCATCCACGCCTACGAGATCATCCGGCTCCACGCTCTTGCGTCCGATGGTGGCGCGGAATCCTCTGCTTTGGGGTGATGGGCGCGCCGCGCTCGCGTTATGGGGGGAGCTGAGCGCCGCCTTCGATGACGTCGAGGGGCGCGCCGTTGGGCGTTAGGACGATGCTCCGTTCGAGCCGCACTTCCACCGGCGTATCGGGATCCAACGCTTCCGGCGCGGACCAAGGCGCGTTGGCCAAGACGCCGCCGGTGGGGCCGCGTACCGCGCCGCCCACGTCGATCCACAGGCCGCCGGTGGGCGTGGGGCGTTGTTGTACGCGGCGGCGGCCGAACTCAGCTCCCGCCCCGGGGGTAACCTCGCCCCACTGGACCGCGCCAGGCGGATCCGTTTCAATGAGGAAGCTCATGGGCCCAATGTTGGCTTCCGGCGGCGCGCTTATCCGAAGAGAGAGCACGCCCTCGCGGTCCGGGTATTGGGCGCGGGCGGTCCGCGCGGCTTCTAGCGTCGCCTCCACCGCCGTGCGCGGAGAGTAGAGGAAACCGCCGGGCAGCAAGCCCTCCAAGTCCAACGCGGGCGTCTCGACCCGCACATCGACGGTTCCCGCCTCGGGCGGATCGCGGGGCGGCAACTCGGCGATGAGGGCCGTGGCGCTCAGCGTGCGGATCTCTGGCGCGGGGCTGTCGCCGAAGAACACACGGACATCCGGCGTAAAGTTCCGGCCGCTGACCAGTACGCGGCTGCCGCCTTCCGCGGGCGCGCTCCAGGGCTCCACCTGGGCGATGTGGGGCGCCTCGGCGGGCGGCAAGGGGTTCGGATCCGCGCCGTCCCAGATGCCCGAGCCCGATGAATCGGGGTTCAGCGGATTCGTCTCGCCGGGATCGACCCGGGCGTTGCGGTTCCGGTCTTCGACGCCGTCGGGAATCCCGTCCCCGTCGGTGTCAGGGTTGAGCGGATCGGTTTCGCCGGGCGCCACGACGCCGTCCATGTTCCGGTCTTCCAGGCGATCCGGAAGGCCGTCGCCATCGAGATCGCTCACCAGCGCGCCGGATTGGCCGAGCCACTCGAACAGGGCCGCGGCGAAGGCGCGGTGTTGGGCGTTGCTCAACGCCTCTGTCTCCAGCGGGGTGGAGGCGGCCAGCATGGCGATGTGGCCGACGCCATAATACGTGCGGGCGAAGACCGTCCACGGCGTGCCCGGCGCGCCTGGGACCGCCGCCGCGCCCGGGTCCTCGACATAGATGCCCGCGCCGTTCTCGATGCGGAAGTTGTCCCAATGGCCGGCGAGGGGCGTGGCGCGATTCGCGGCGAAGGCGCCGTCCACCCGCTCGGAAGCGTGGATCTGAATGCCCAGCGGGTTGAGCCAACGGCGGAGCGCCAACGCCTCGTCCGCGTCCAGGTGTTCGCCGAGAAAGAGGAGCGCGCCGCCGCCGGCCACATAGTCCAGCACGGCTTGGCGCGTGAGGGCGCCGCGCGCCGCCGCCCGTGCGCCCAGGACCACGATGTTGTACGACTCCAGGAGATCGTCGGCCGCGCCGGCCCGCGTCTCCCGGTGGCTGAAGTGGTGGGGCGCGCCGCCCAGGAGCCGGGCGAGGCCCGCCAGCCCATGGGGATCCGCGGAATCGCGGAACCCGGGGCCGTCCCGGCCATCGTCCAAAATCCATAGGATGCGCGGCGCGGCGCTGCGCTCCGGAACAACGCGGACGAGAATCTCCGCGGGGCTGCCCGCGGCGGGGACGCCATCTTCGTCGAACAGCTCCACGGTCAGCACGCCTTCGACAACGTCCCGGGGCCAACCGTAGGCGCCTGGGTCCACGCCCATGTAGAAGACGCCCCGGGGCGCCCCGCCGCTTCGCGGATGGACCCGCAGCCACGGCATCTCGGATTCATCGAAGCTGATTCGCCACTCAGCGTCGCCGCCGCCAGGGTCAATGAGCACGGCTCGCATCTGACGGCCCACGGCCTCGCCGTAGAATTGCACGACAGCGGGCGTGTGGAGGAGCGGCGCGGCGGCGGCGCCCCAGTCATCGGGGGCTTGTCCGTGAGCGGCCGCCACGAAGGGCCGTTGCCCGGCCGCCGAGTCCGCGGCCAAGAGCACGGCGTCCGTCACATGGCCCGTTTGAAAGGCCACGGCGTCCGTGATTTCGGCGTTCGCGGGGTCCAAGGCGCGCAGTTCGTTGCCCGCTCCGGCGAAAAGACCTTCCTCCGTCCAGCGCACCATGTTGACGGGCATGCCCATGGCCGCCTGACCCGCGGTCTCCGCGCCGCGTATCCAGATGTCCACCCGGTCATCGAGTCCCACGGCGAGGTTGACGCCATCGGGCGACGGCGCTAAATGGAGGGGCCGGTTGACGCCGGTGTAGGAACGCTCCCAGACGACGGAAAGCTGATCGCCGTTGTGCTCCAGACGGTAGAGGTACCCGAAGGCCGCTTGCGGCGTCCGTGTGGCGAGCCATAGGCCGTTGGGACTGGCGGGCTGAATGGCGCCGCGCTCCCCAACGGCGCCCACCACGGTGACGGGTTCGGCGGCCAGTTCGAATTGGAACGTGTCGAGCGTGTAGATGGTGGTGCGCAGGCCTCCGCCCGGCCGGTCCAGAGCGGGACCCCGGACGGCGATGTGAAGGTAGGCGCCGTCCCGCGAGAGCGTCATCCCAGCCGGTTCGGCCGCCGCCGACTCCCAGCCCTCATCCTGGAAGTCGAGAGACTCCACGGCGGCGCGGCCCGTCAGCACGTTGCGCACATGAAGTTGCG
>SLHB01000106.1 GCA_007136375.1 Candidatus Hydrogenedentota bacterium | reverse complement strand
GACTTCGACATGACCACCAGTGAAGCGCTGGAATGGGCGGCCCTGTTCGAGCAGCGCGGTTTTCCCGAGGAAGCCCTCGGCTTCCTGGACGAGGCCCGCGCCCGCTTCAGCGGCGAGGATGAGACGCGGCTGCGCATCGCCCGCACGCCGCTCCTCGCCCAGACAGGCGATCTGGAAGAAGCCATGGACGAGATGGGCGCGGTGCGCGTCATCACAGCGGAAAGCACGGGCGCCGTTCAGGGCCAGCTCCGCGACGCCAAGCTCGCCCTTAGCCGCGCGCTTCTGAATCACCCCGAACAGGAATACACCCGGCAGGCGGCGTCCCTCGTCGAGGATCTTTATCAAGATAACCCCGAGGACCTGTCTGTGCTTGCCATGCGCGGGCAGTTGTTTCTCCGGGAGAATCCGCCAGATATAGAGGCCGCCGCCCAAGCCTTGGGCGCCGTGTTGGAAGAAGATGGGAACAACATGCTGGGCCTCATGGGAATGGCCGAGGTGACCGCGCTCCAGGGAGATAGCGAAGAGGCTTATCAGTACGCCAGCCGCGCCGCGGAACAGGCGCCTGGTTGGGCTGGAGCGCAGCTTCTCGTGGCCGAGCTTGCCCTGCGCACGGAGCGCTTCGGCGAAGCCGAGTCCTTGCTTTCTCAACTCGTGGACGCCGCTCCCGGCGTTCCCGAGATCCAGTTGCTCTTGGCTGAGGCCTTGGCTTTCCAGGGCCGGACCGAGGAAGCGCAGGAAGTGCTGGCCGCCGCCGCGGAAAGCGCGGGTGACGCGCCAGGCGCCGACGAACTCATCGCGGCCATGGAGGGCCGGATCCTGGCGATGAGCGGCGAGGCCGGTTCGTCGGATAGCGTTTCTGTGTTGGAGCAACGGCACGCCGCCGATCCCGACGACCTCAACGCCACGCGCGACTACGCCATGGCGCTAGCGGCGAGCGGAGACACTGAGCAAGCCGAGGCCATCCTTTTGGACTACGCGGACGCCCACGGCGAAGATCCCGGCAGTTGGGTGGCCCTCGGGCAGTATCACATGGGACACAACACCCGCGAACGGTATCAGCAAGCCTCCACGGCCTTAACCCGGGCCCTTGTGCTTGACCCGGAGAACACGGCGGCGCTGAGCGCGATGATCGAGGTCCAGACACGTCTGGGCAACGTCGTCGAGGCGGCCGAGCTGTGCGGCCGCTATCTCGAGGAGCGTCCCAACTCCCCGAATGTCCTGTACCGCATGGCCTCGCTCCTCGCGCTCCAACCCGGCAACGAGGAGCGGGCTTTGGACGCCATACAACGGGCCTTGGAATTGCGCAACGCCCCTGAGTATCGCGCCCTCCGTGGTTACATCAACCTGAGTCTTGGCAGTTACCAAGCGGCCTCTGACGACTTACAGGAAGTCGCGGACGCCGTGACGTCGACGACCGCGCAGTTGGACACGGCCTTGGCCGAGGCCTACCTCGGTATAGGCGACGCGGAGACGGCCCGCCGCTTCCACGAGAGTGCCCTGGAGAAGTCCCAAGCCGGTGAACCCGTGGATCAGGCCCGGCTCCAGCGCGTCGAAGAACAACTAGCCGAGGAGGAAAGCCCAGTATGAGCAGCCGCATCCACGCGGAATCCATCGCGCCGTCTCATAGGCAGGAGAGTCCCGCCGCCAGGCATGCCCCGTTCGCCATCTTCGCGGCCGTTGTGGTCACTCTACTGGCGACCATGTACTGGAACGCGGCCCGCCACATGTACGGGGGCTGGACCGCCACGGATTCCTATTACACCCATGGCTTTCTGATTCCGTTGATTAGCCTGTTCTTCGCGTGGCGCTCGCGCGCGAAATTCGCCGCCGCCAAGCAAGAGCCCAGTCCCTGGGGATTGGTGGTTCTGGCGGGCGCCGCGTTCATGCATCTCGCCGCCACATTTCTGGGCTTCATGGTGTTCAGCCAGCTCAGTCTCGTCCCCATGCTTTTCGGACTCTCCCTGGCCGTTTTCGGGGTGCAGCGCACGAAGGTTATCTGGTTTCCCCTCGCCTTCCTAGTGTTTATGATCCCCTTGCCCGGGTCGGTAACGCAGTCCTTCGCCTTGCATCTGAAGCTTATGGCCACCGACGCCGCGGTGCTCATGGCCAATTGGATGACCCTGCCCATGGTGCAGGAGGGCTCCTTCATCTATTTCCGGGACGAGCACTTGCTGGTTGGCGAGGTGTGCGGCGGGCTCCGCTCCCTCATCGCCCTCCTCGCCTTCGGCGCCGTCGCGGCGTACATCAGCCAGACGCGCCGCTGGGCCCAAGGGTTCCTTCTCTTTATGAGCGCGCCCATCGCGATTGTTTCGAACGTATTCCGTATCTTCTTGCTCTGTGTGGTGGGGTACTTCTACGGCGCGGAGACGGCCGCGGGAACGTTCCATGATGTGTCGGGCGTGCTTATCTTCGTGGTGGCGTTCATCCTGTTCTTCACCCTCGAAACTCAACTCCGCAAGTGGGCCCCGCCCAAAGACACCGGCAACACTGGAGGCTCTGGCGGCCAGGACGAACGAAAGGACACGGCATGAAACACTACGTCCTCGTGCTGACGATATTGCTCGCGGCCACGGCCGCGCATTATGGCATCGAGATGAGTCAGGCGAGCGCGATCGAGCGAAGCGTCACTGACTACGCTTTTGAGATGCCCACGCGCATTGGCCAGTACACGCAATACGGCGACGATCTCGAGGTCGACGAACGGACCAAGGAAGTACTCCAAACTTCGAACATCCTGATGCGGAATTATGTCGGCCCCCACGGCTGGCCCGTTCAGCTTTCCATCGTGCACGCCGGCGCGACACGGCGCAGCCTGCACTTTCCCGAAGTCTGCATTGTCGGCGCCGGTTGGGAAGTTCGGGAGCAGAACACCGTGCCGGTGGGGATCCTCTTCGAAGCCCGTCAGTTGGTTCTCGTTAAGGGCGATCAGCGCGAAGCCGTGCTCTATTGGTTTAAGACTGGCGACAAACTTACCGGGAACTTCTTCCTAAACGCCTTTAATTGGGTCCAAAATCAGGTAACGATGGGAGATTCGACCTCGGCCATGATTCGTGTTTCCACGTTCGTCGGACCGCAAGGCGAGGAAGCCGCGTTCGAAGTACTGCGGGACTTTGCCGCCCAAGTGACGCCCGTCGTGTTGGATAACGTCCCGTGAGCCCGCGTCTTCCGGCGCCTGTGACCGGCGCGACGCCCACGCACAAGGACCCGTTTGCAGTAGCCGCATCGCAGAATCACATTAGACTTGGGACCGGTCGTTTGACGCCAGGG
>SLHB01000082.1 GCA_007136375.1 Candidatus Hydrogenedentota bacterium | reverse complement strand
GGATTCATGCCGTGACCGAGCCTTATCAGTACACCCTGTCCGAATTGCGCGACCGGTTCACCGGCGCCTCGGAGTTCGTGGAGGCGCTCCGCACAAAGTCGGAAGAACAGCTCCTCCACCGGCCCGCCGAGGGCGCGTGGAACACATCGGACATTTGTAGTCACCTCGCCGTCTTTGGGACCCTCTTCCAAGACGAGGCGGAACGGGCGGTGGAAAAAGCGAACCCGGCGCCGCGGGGAGAGGGGCCGTTTCGGGCTAAGTGGGTCGTCCGAAAGCTCGCGGCCATGATGGAGCCGCCGTACAAGACACGCTTGCGCGCGCCCGCGAAGATGCGGCCCAAGACAGAGAGCCCGGAGGGCGACGGGGACCCCATCGGCGCCTTGCTCGCCGTGGAGGCGAGAACACGGGACATGCTCGCCCGCGCGAAAGAAGAGCAATGGGATCTGCGCCGAATTAAGGGAAAGCACCCCATAATCCCGTTGTTGCCGATGAGCCTCATCGATCTTCTCGTCGTTATAGACGTGCATCGGCGCCGTCACTTCTGGCAGATCGAACAGACTCTGCCCGCGCAGCCAGGTCCCGCGGGCGCGGCGGACACCCCTTGACGCCGAGAAGCGCTTCCCTGGGGCGGGGCTATGGAGCCTGCGCTCCGGCGGCGTCCGCTTCCCCGGAGAAGACCGTTTCCAATATCGCTTCCGCGATGGCCTCGGCGGCGCCGGGCTTCGCCATGCCATGGGCGGCTTTGCCCATGGCCTGAAGGCGCGCCGGGTCGCCGAGGAGTTCATGCGTAAGCAGAAGGAACCGGGCGGGAGTGAATTCGCCGTCGGGCACGGCCACCGCGCCGCCCGCCCCTTCCAAGGCCCGGGCGTTGTCCGTCTGATGGTCGTCGGTGGCGAAAGGATACGGCACGAGGATGGAGGGTTTGCCCAAGGCCGCAATCTCCGCCGTACTCGACGCGCCCGCGCGGCTCACGATAAGGTCCGCCGCCGCACAGGCCGTGGCCATGTCGTCAATATAGCGGAAGACATCCACCCGGATGGGCGCTTGAGCGGCCGCGGCCCGCGCTTCCGGCACGAAAGCGGATCCCGTCATCCAGAGCACTTGCAATTCGTTCTTGCCGAACTGCGGAAGCGCGTCACGCACCGTGTGGTTGAGCGTGCGCGCGCCTTGGCTTCCGCCGGTGATCAACACTACAGGCAGGACAGGGTCCAACCCGAGGGCCTTGCACGCCTCCGCCCGGGTTGGCGGGCTAAGAAACCGTCCGCGCACGGGATTCCCCGTCACCATCGCGCGCTCCTCCGGATACACCCCCTGGGTCTCCGGGTAGCTCAAGAACACGCGGGCCGCCTTCGGCGCGAGCAGCGCGTTGGCCATACCCAAGCGCTTGTTCTGCTCGTGGATTATGGTGGGCACGCCCATGCGTTGGGCCGCCAGCATTAACGGCAAGGACACGTAGCTGCCCACACCCAGGACCGCGCCGGGCTCGAAACGCTTGATGTAGAACCAAGACCGGGCGATGCTCCAGGCGAGTTGCGCGCCGACCCACAGCTTTCGCGGACCCGGCGTCCTTGGCCAGCCCGAGATCGCCACGGGCCGGAAGGGAATGCTCAGCCGCTTACAAAGCCGCTCCTCGATGTTGCCGCGCTTGCCCACCCATTGGAGGGTTAGCCGGGGGTCGCGCCGCTGAAGCTCCTCGATAATGGCGGTGGCCGGGGACGTATGGCCCCCGGTCCCCCCGCCCGTAATCATTATCCGCATACCTCTCCCCCGCGCGGCGTCACAGCGATGGCTCCGGGCCTGGGCGGCGTTGACGCCCGCTGGCGTGGAGCGCCACGTTGAGCAAGACGCCCATGAGCGCCAGATTGACAATGAGGGCCGTCCCTCCCGCGCTGATAAAGGGTAGAGGCAGGCCTTTCGTGGGCACCAGGCCCACGGTGACCGCCATGTTAAAGACCGCTTGGAAGGTGATCAACATGCCTACGCCGCCCGCGAGTAAGGCGCCGAACATGTCCGGCGAGTTCATGGCGACGCGCATGGCCGCCACCGCCAGGACGGCGAAAAGCGTCACCAAGAACAATCCGCCCACAAGCCCCGTCTCCTCCCCGTAAACGGCAAAGATGAAGTCCGTGTGCGCCTCGGGCAAGTAAAAGAGTTTCTGTTCTCCGGCGCCGAGTCCGCGCCCCCAGATGGATCCCGCGGCGAAAGCGGTGAGCGACTGTATAAGCTGGTAGCCCGTGTCGGCGCGATCTTCCCAGGGATTCTGAAAGGTCAGCAAGCGGCTCAATCGGTGAGGACTGGTGTAGATGAGCGCAAACACGGCGGCCCCCATGGGCGCCAAGCTGCCCAAGGCGTAGAGCCAGCGCGTCCCGGCCATAACCACCATCGCGCCGGACACCACAAAGATGACCACGGGCGTGCCCAAATCCCGTTCCAACACGATGAGCCCGGCGAACACTCCGGTTATGATCAAGGGCGGCAGGAATCCCTTCCAGAATCGTTCGACGTGATCCTGATTCTGGGCCAATTTCGCGGCGACTACCACAATGAGCGTGAACTTCGCGATCTCCGAAGGCTGAAAACTGAAGGCGCCAAGCTGGATCCATCGCTGGGCGCCGCCGCGCTCCGCGCCAATGCCTGGAATGAGCACCAACACCAGGAGCAGGAGCGTCCCAAAGGCAAGCCCCCGGTACACCCAAGGCTCCCGCAGGATGTGGTAATCCGTGCGGGCCAGGGCGAACATGGCGGCGAGCCCCACCGCCACGAAGATGAGTTGACGCGTTAGGAAATGAGTGCTGCTCAAATCGCTGGACTCGAACACGCGGACCGTGCCCGCGCTGAAGACCATGAGAATGCCGATAAGCACGAGGGTCAGCGTAATCAGGAGGAGGATGACCGGTTCCTTGCTCATAGTGGCGCGCGCTCCCGGAGTTTGCCGACACATTCCTTGAAATGCCGGCCCCGCGCTTCAAAGCTGGAGTACATGTCGAAACTGGCGCACGCCGGCGACAACAACACCACCCCGCCCGCCGCCGCTTGGCCATGGGCAAGGCGTACGGCCTCTTCCATGCCGCTGGCGCGATGCGTGGGGACCAGGCCGCCGAAGGCCGCCTCGATCCGCGGCGCGTCGCTCCCCATGACGATCAACGCCGTCACCTTGTCGCGGACGAGCGGCGCCAATACGGCGTAGTCGCTCCCCTTCCCCTCGCCCCCGGCGATGAGCACGATAGGCCGCTCAAAACTCTCCAAGGCCACGCGAAGGCTGTCCACGTTGGTCGCCTTCGAATCGTTGTAATACGCGGCGCCGTCCACTTCGCCCACGGGCTCGATCCGGTGCTCCACGCCGCGGAACGCGCGCAAGGCCTCCAGCGCGGGCGCCCATGGAAACCCACCAGCCCGAATAGCGCTCAGCGCGGCCAAAACGTTCTCCAGGTTGTGCCGGCCGGGCAGGGGCGCGTCGTCCGCGTGGGCCACGGGACCGCTCCCGCCGGCGTGAATCGCGCCCTCCGCGTCAATCCAGAGGCCATCCCCGTCCAAAGCCCCGCGAAGGCTGAAGAGCCTGCGCGGCGCGGGCGTGTCCATGGCGGCGACGCGGGGATCATCCGCGTTCACAATGGCGTGATCGCCCGGGCCTTGGCGCGCGTAGATGCGGCCCTTGACAGCGGCGTAAGCCTCCAGCGTGCCGTGCCGCGCCAAATGATCCGGCGTGACGTTAAGCACGGCGGCGATCCACGGCCGGAATGTCCGGGCGAGTTCGAGCTGGTAGCTGCTCACCTCGACAACCAGATAGGGCGGCTGGCGTTCGGCGTTGACCGCGGCGGAAAGGGGCACGGCGTTGTTGCCCGCCAGACCTGCGTCCTCGCCGCACCCCCGGATCAACGCGGCGATGAGCTCGGTGGCCGTCGTCTTTCCATTGGAGCCCGTGACGGCGATCATCCGCGATGCGCAGAACCGGCTCGCCAACTCCATCTCGCCCATGACGGCCGCGCCAGCCTCCTTGGCCGCGGCAATGGGATCAATCGACGGCGGCACGCCGGGACTCGGCACCACGATATCCGTCCCCCCGAAGGCGGCCTCCGTGTGTCCGCCCGCCTCCCAAGACGCGCCCCACGCGTCCAGGATCGCGGCCGCCTCCGCGACAGCATCCCGGGGACCGTTTTCCGTCACGAAGGGCTCGGCGCCCTTGTCCAATAGCAGCCGGGTCAGCGCAAGGGCCGTGCGGCCCATGCCCACAATGGTTATACGCTTGCCTTCAAGGTTCAAGTCGTTCCCTCGCCTTCGGCGCCGTTACCGCAGTTTCAGCGTCGCCAGGCTCATAAGCGCGAACACCAGGGCCAGGATCCAGAAACGCACCGTGACCTTGCTCTCCGACCAGCCCATGAGCTCAAAGTGATGATGGAGCGGCGCCATGCGAAACACGCGCTTGCCCCGAAGCTTATAGGACGCCACTTGCAGGATGACGCTCCCCGCTTCCAGAACGAAGATGCCGCCGACCACGAGGAGGAGCAACTCCTGCTTCGTCAAAATCGCCATGGTCCCGATGGCGCCGCCCAGGGCCAGTGAGCCCGTGTCGCCCATGAACACTTCCGCCGGGTGGGCGTTGAACCACAGGAAGCCAAGGCCAGTGCCCAACAGGGCCGCTCCGAATACGGTAAGCTCGCTCGCCTCCGGCACATGGGTCAGAAACAGGTAGTCGGACCAATCCGCCCGGCTCACCACGTACGCGATGCCGGTAAACGCAAGTACGGAGACAATGGAGGCTCCAATGGCCAGCCCATCGAGGCCGTCGGTAAGATTCACCGCATTGGAGGTGGCCACGATGATGAGGAGCACGAAAAGGATGTAGAACACGCCCAAGGGGATGAGAATGTCCTTGAACCCGGGCAAATTCACCTTCGTATGGGGATTGGCGGGGCTCGCGTCCACCAATCCGGGGAAGGCGGCCTCGAAGAGAAGCCGGTTGAGTCGTTGCCGCTGCTCCGGCTTTAGGCTCGCGGCGTCCGTGGTGAGCAACTCCTGGCCTTCTTGGCTCAGGGGATAGCGCTCGAAGGCCTCCAACTCCTCCAGCGCCCGGCCATCCTGGAGCACGCGGTTGATGGAGCCGAGCAACTCTGGCCGCAATTGACGCATGCGTTCGCTGTCGCTCACCACCTCGCCGATAAGCTGTTGCAATCCTGGGTCCAGCCCCTCCCAGAAGAGCGCGGCCGCCCGGGGGTTGCCGTTGCTGCCCTCTTTGTGGAAGGCGCGGACGAAGGCGCCCCAGTCGTCGAAGTCCGCGCTGGACACCGTGACTGCGCTCGTGGTTATGGGATTGAAGAAGGCGTAGGCCCCCAACGCCAAACCCACCGCGATCTGCCCGACGAACTTGGCCCGCGCGCTGAGTCCCATATTCTGACGGCGCCGGAGCTTGATGAAGTCGTCAATGAACCCCACGGCGCCCATGGCGCACAGCACCCCCAAGGCCACGAGCAAGACCGTGTTCGTCAGCCGCCCCCACAGGAGCAGGGTCAACACGGTGCTGATGATGATGAGCGAGCCGCCCATCGTGGGCGTGCCGGCTTTTCCCTTGTGGAGCTCATGGAGATTGGCGACGTGCTCCTTGCGGATGAACTGTCCCACCTTCAGCATGCGCAACCAACGAATCACCAACGGTCCAATGAGAAGGCAGACGGCGAAGCCCGTGAGCGCGGCGCCGCCCGCCCGGACCGTGTGATAGGTAAACACGTTCAGAACGCTGAAGTAGTCGCGGAATTCGAGAGCCAGGTAATAAAGCATGGGCGCTGGGCGCGGCCGGGACCGGACGAAGCGGCGCGTCCGGGCGATCCAACCGCCGCTATGCAAACCTTTCTTTGAGTTGGCCGATGATCGTTTCCATGCGCATGCCCCGCGAACCCTTCAGCAAGAGCACGCCGCCCTCCTCCGCCAGGGCGCTGACGGCCTCGGTGATGGCCTGATGATCCTCCGCCACCGCCGCGTGGGGCACGCCTCCTTCCCGGGCGCCCTCCGCGAGGGCGGACGCGAACGTTCCGAGGGCGAACAGGTGAGTGACGCCGGCCTCGGCCGCCTGATGCCCGGCGGCGCGGTGAAAATCCGCCGCGCCAGGCCCGAGCTCCAACATATCGCCCAAGGCGGCGATCCGCGGGACGCCGTCGCCACCCCGGGCGGCGAGGGCTTCCAGGGCCGCAGCCACGCTGGCGGGATTGGCGTTGTACGCGTCGTCGAGCACTTCGAGGGGGCCAATACGCAAGAGCTGGAAGCGGCTCGCGCTTTGAAGGGCTTCGCGCAGCGGCGCCTCGAAAGCGTCCGCCCCGTGCCGAAGCCCCACCGCGACGGCGAGGAGAACATTCACGGCGTGGGCCGGGCACAACATGGGCAGGCGCAACGGTCCCACGGGATCGATATGCAGGACATGCCCCTCATCCGTCCGCTCCAGGCGCTGGAGCGTTACCGAGCGGGAACCCTCGGGCGCGCTTCCGGCGGGGCCGAACCAAATCACTTCGCCGGGGTGCCGCCGCGCCAACGCGGCGCAACGGGGATCCCCGGCGTTGGCATAGAATACGCCATCGGAAGGCAAGGCCGCCACTATTTCGCCCTTCGCTTGCGCGACGGCGTCAACGGAGCCGAAGCCTTCGAGATGGGCCGGCGCGATCATGGTGATGGCGCTCTCCCGGGGCTTGACCCAGTGGCACATGCGCGCGATCTCGCCGGAGTGGTTGGCGCCCAACTCGAAAACGCCAAAGTCCGTGTCCCCGTCCATTTCCAACAGCGACAAAGGAGTCCCGATTTCGTTATTGAGGTTGCCGCGCGTCTTCACCACCTTGCGGCCGGCGCCGAGCACGGCGGCGGTGAGATCCTTGGCCGTCGTCTTGCCGCAGGACCCCGTGATGGCGAAGACGGGCGCCGGGCAACTCAGCCTATGAGCGGCGGCGAACGACTGGAGCGCTTCCAGTGGATCCGGCGCCACAAGGCAGCGGGGATGGTTGTGGTCCGACGGGGCGACCGCGGCGACGGCGCCGTTCTCGAGGGCCGCGTCCACAAAGTCGTCGCCGTCGAAGCGTTCGCCTTTCAACGCAAAGAAGACCGCGCCTTCTTGGGGCACGCGGGAATCGGTGGTAACGCGGCAAAACCGGTCCTCCGCGGCGGCTGGCTCCGCGCCGGTGAACCGCGCCAGGTCATCCAGGCTGTATTCCCATCCCATGGACTCGCTCCGCGCCCCTCCCGGCCGGGCGGGGCCTCCTGTTCCTTCGCTTCAAGGCCAAACGCGTGCAACCGGTCCGGCCGCCCGCCGGCTACCGTTGCGCCAAAGCGTTCCGGGCCTCCTCCCGATCATCGAAGTGGATCCGTTCCTCGCCGAGAATCTGATAGTCCTCGTGGCCCTTTCCGGCGATGAGGACGAGGTCGCCAGGGGCCGCCATGGCGATGGCGTGGCGGATGGCCTCGCGCCGGTCGAGGATGCGCAGGTAATCCTGATCGATGCGTTTCCCCGCCTGTTGCAAGCCGAGCTCCGTGTCCAAAAGTATCCGCTCGGGATCCTCGGTGCGGGGATTGTCCGAGGTCACGATAGCGAAATCGCTCAGTTCGGCCACGGCCGCGCCCATGCGGGGCCGCTTTTTCCGGTCGCGGTCGCCGCCACAGCCGAAGACCGTAATGATCTTTCGGCCGCACAAGCGGCGGGCGGCCTGGAGGACGTTCCGCAGCCCGTCTTCCGTATGAGCATAGTCCACGATGACCTGGAAAGGCTGACCCGCGTCGATTTGCTCGAACCGGCCGGGCACGGGCTCCAGGCTGGCCGCGGCTTCCGCCGCCTCCGCCATGGGCGCGCCCAGGCCGCCGCAGATGGTCAACGCGCACAAGAGGTTGCTCAGATTGTGAGCGCCCAGGACGGGCGCCGTCACGGCGTAGTCGCCCCAGGGGCTCGCGAAGGTGAACGAGGTGGCGCGGCCGCCGTACTGCACGTGCTTGGCCCGCGCCTTTCCACCCGCGCCAAAGGTGTAACAGGGAACCTTGGACGCCGCGACGAAGGAGGGCGCGCTGGGGTCCGCCCTGTTTACCGCCGTAAACTGGCCGTCCAGCGATCCATCGAGCATGCCGAACAGCTTGAGCTTGGCCGCAAGGTACGCCTCCATGTCTTCGTGAAAGTCCAGATGGTCTTGGGATAAGTTCGTGAACGCCGCGGCCAGGAAGTGGACGCCCGCCACGCGGTCTTGGGCCAAGGCGTGGCTGCTCACCTCCATCACCACATGGGTGCGGCCTTGTTCCCGCGCCCGAACCAAGAGATCCACAAGGCCGTCGGCAAAGGGCGTGGTGTGCCGCGCCGGAGCGGAATCCGCCTCTCCCGCGAAGTAGCCGAGCGTCCCAAAGTTGGCCGTCGGATGGCCGCATGCTTCCAGGATATGGCGCACCATGACGGCGGTGCTCGTCTTGCCGTTGGTGCCTGTTATCCCAATGACGTTGAGGTGTCTTGACGGGTCGCCCGCCAGGGCGTGGGCCGCCAGACCCAGCAGGCGGCGCGGCGCATCCGTGTAGATATATGGAAGCCCCGCCAGCCCGTTCACTCCTTGACGATTTCCAGCGATGGCGACGGCTCCTTGCGCGGCGGCCTTCTCCGCGAAGGCGTGGCCATCGGCGCGCTCGCCGTGCACCGCAACGAACAACGCGCCGGGGGCCGCCCGGCGCGAATCTTCTGTCGCCAGCGTAACCGTGGGGTCCGCCGAAAGCTCAGTCGTACAACCGGCTAAGCTCAGTATCCCGCTCAGTTTCATCGCCGCCCGCCTTGTTCCCGAAAATCAGCCGGCACACAGTGACCTCGTTCAGAGGCGTCCCCGGCGGCGGGTCCTGCTCGATGACCCAGCCGGCGCCCTGCATATCCCATTCCACGCCGGTGTGGGCGACGGCGGCGCGCGCTTGCCGCTTAGTCATTCCCATAAGATCGGGCACCCGGGGCCCTACTTGCATTAAATCCGCTTCCAGCGCCAGGAGTTGCAAATCAGCGTCCCGGTCTCCGTTGGAGCCGTCTCCGGACTCCTTCTCCGCGTTCAATCCGTTTTGAAGTTCGTCCGTGGCGCGGGCCAACACCGGATCTTCTGGCGTATTCATCATGATCAGCGATTCCCGCATGACTTCCTTGAAGATGGGGCCGCAAATGAAGCCGCCCCACCGCTCGCGGATCTGCGGTTCTTGCACGACAATGACCGATACAAGCCGGGGATCGCTAATTGGCGCGAAACCGGCGAAGATGGCCGTGTACCGGTCGGGATCATAGCCGGGCCCGTCGGTCCGGGCCATCTGGGCGGTGCCCGTCTTGCCGCCGGCGCGGAATTCCTCAATGTTGGCGCGGCGCCCCGTCCCCTCGGAGACGACGACATGGCTCAACACCCGCATCGTTTCCGCGGTGTGCGCGGACAGCACCTGCTGAGGCGGCGCCGGCTCCCGTTCGTAACTCAGGGATCCGTCCGGCGCCACGGCCCGTTCGACAAGGTAGGGTTCGACGAGATACCCGCCATTGGCGATGACCGCGAAGGCTCGCGCCAACTGGGGAATCGTCACCGCGATTTCTTGTCCCATGGGCAGCGAACCCATCGAGTAGCCGGACCATTGGGACCGGGGCCGGAAGATGCCCGGGCTTTCGCCGGAGAAGTCTGGCGTCGTCCGCTGGCCAAAGCCGAAGCGGCGGATCCACGCCTCCATCAACTCCGGACCGAGCTCCTGGGCCAGGTTGATCATGGCGATGTTGCTGGACTGGGCGTAAGCTTCATAGAACGGAACCACCCCGAGGGAGTAAAAGTCCCGGATTGTTCGCCGGCCCTGCTGCATGACGCCCTGCTGGCAGTCCACCGGTTGCTCTGGAGTGACGATTCCGTGCTCCAGGGCCGCGGCGGCGGTCACGATTTTGAACACCGATCCCGGTTCGAACACGTCGATAATCGCCGGGTTCTTCATCATTTCCAGGGGATATTGGCTGAATCGGTTCGGATCGTAGGCGGGCCGGGAAGCCATGGCCTTGATGGCGCCGGTGTGCGGGTCCATGACCATACCCATGGCGCGGACGGCCCCCGTCTCTTCCCGGGCTTTGTCTAGCTCCTGCTCCAGGATGTGCTGGATCCGCATGTCCATCGTCATGTGGACATGGTGCCCGCCTTCGGGCGCCCGCTCTTCCAGGGTCAGCGAGGCGAGCAAGGTCCGGTTCGCGTCGGCGCGGGAGACCACACGGCCCGGCACGCCCCGGAGCACGCTGTCGAAGGCCATCTCGACCCCTTCGGAACCCTTGCTCTCCCGGTTCACGAATCCGACCAGGTGCGCGCCCAGTTGCTGATGAGGGTAATACCGGATGGGCTCGTTGCGGAGCCACAGGCTTTGCCCCGCCCACGCGCGCAGATCGCCGAGGGCCTCGACCTCATCGTTGTCGAGCCACCGCTTCACTACGACGCCTTGCATGAGTTGGCCCGAGGGAGTGCGCCGGTTGAGGCGCGAGTAGATGAGATCTTCGTTCACGCCTAGGAGCACGCTCAGACGCTGCGCCAGGGCTTCGGGCTCCTTCACCCGGCTGGGATTCGCGTACAAGGTGGGCATTTGCCGGTCCGTGGCGAGGAGCCGCCCGTTGACGTCGAGGATGTTTCCGCGCGGCTGGTGAATGGCGATCTCGGCGTTGTGGTGGCGGTACTCTTCGCTGAGCCGAAGGTCGGGGTTCACCTGAAGCCCGAAGAGGCGGAAGGCGATGATGGCGAAGCCGAGAACGGCGGCCGCCGCGATGAAGCCCATGCGCAACCGGCACCGCGGGCCCGGCGGCGCCCCAAACCACGCCTCCCAGCTTCCGGGTTCGTTCGACGGCGCCTCTGGCTGACTCATATGACTCCCCTCCCGCTAGGCTTGCCTGCTGCCAATCACGGTCCACGCGGCGGAGCGCCGCGAGGGACGCTGGCTATGGGGTCAATCCACGGAGTCCGTCTAGCGACTCCTGAACGGCGGCCAAGGCGTTGAGGCGGTAGGGCTCCTCCTCCGGCGCGGGATCGGGCCGCTGATCCGGAGCGGGAGCGGCATAGAGGATGTTAATTTGATTCGGCTCGGGCTCGGCCAGACCGAGAACCGGAGCTTTCCGGTGAATGCGGTCCATCGCCTGCAAGCTTGCTTCCTCCACCCGCAATTCCTTGAGCTCGCTTTCCAGGGTCCGGACCTCGCCCGCAAGCTCCGCCGCTTGATAGTCGTTGTGGAGGATATGCATGCGGAGCCAGGTCTCGGCGAAAGCCACGCAGAAGGGAAGGAGGACGATGGGCAACCAGCGCGCCCAGCCCTTTAGCAGGGGCGGGGTGTAACGGTGATAGATACTTCCGGTCATTGCACTCACCCTCCGCTTGTGGGTAAACGTTCAACGGCGCGCAATTTCGCGCTTTGGGCCCGGGGATTCGCCCGCGCCTCGGTGGCGTCTGGCGTAACCGGACGGGCCGTCAGCAGCTTGACCAACGGCGGCCGGCGGCTGCGGTCCCGGCCGTCGGGATGCCGCTCAATCCGGGGACGGGCGGCTTCCCGGAGCACCGTCTTCGCCACCCGGTCCTCGCCGCTGTGAAAGGTGATGACCACCAGCCGTCCGCCGGGGGCCAACACATCCACGGCTTGGCGCAAGCCCGTCTCCAAGTGCGTTAGCTCGTCGTTCACGGCGATGCGAATGGCCTGAAACACCGTCCGCGTCTCCTCCGGGGCCTTATGCGTGACGTCCAAGGCCTCGCCTATCGTCTTGGCGAGATCGCCGGAGGTGTTCAACCTCCCCGCTCGCGCCGCCGCGACGATCGCCTTGGCGATGCGCCGCGCGGGCCGGACGTCTCCATACTCCCGGAGGATTTGGGTCAGCGCTTCGACGCTCGTCCGCGTCAGAAAGACCGCCGCATCCTCGCCCTCACCGCGGTCCATCCGCATATCCAAGGGGCCGTCCGCTTGAAAGCTGAAGCCCCGCGCGGGGTCGTCGAGCTGTACGCTGGACAACCCCGCGTCCAGCAGCACGCCGTCCGCTTTGGCGCAACCCACTCCGGCCAGCGCCGCTTTCAACTGTCCGTAATTCTCGTGCAACACTGTCACCCGCGGGTCGCCGCCGAAATGGCTCCGCAGAGCATCCACCGCCGCGCCGTCCCTATCTAGGGCGATCAAGCGCTCCGGCGCCAGCCGCTCCAAGATCAGGGCTGAGTGTCCGCCGGCTCCCGCCGTGCAGTCCACGTAGACGCCTCTGGGCCGTGCGCCCAACAGCTCCAACGCGGGCCCTGCGAGAACCGGGATGTGCATGGCGTCCCGGTCAAGCGGCGCGCCGGTAGGTCCTGATGGCTTGCGCTTCGCTGTCGAAGACCTGGAGCCAACCCTTGAGCCCCGTCATGCGCACGAGCTGCCCGGTTTGGTGGCTGAAGCCCACGAACCGGATGTCGCCGCCGAAGCGTTGAAACACGGACAACCGGTCCACGAGCGCGCCCAGACCCAGCATGCTCACGCAGGGGACGTCGCTCATGTTCAGCACCACCTCGACCCGTC
>SLHB01000203.1 GCA_007136375.1 Candidatus Hydrogenedentota bacterium | reverse complement strand
TCAACGGCTCGGGTATACACCCGGTCAGTTTCACATCATGACGCGTGATCTCAACCATGACCAACCTCCGTCGCATGCGGCTGTGGTTCGGGCTTCATGGGAGTACACGATGCCTTTGCGCCTTCGCTGGCGCGCCAGTCAGCGGCACGGAGCAAGGCTTCCATGTACGCCAGGCGGAACGGGCCCATGCCGAAGGCGTCGCGCACGCGGATCACTCGTTCGACCCACGAAGGCTGACCCGCGAAGGGCGGCTGCTCGCACAGGCCCAGTTCCATCGGCTCCAGCGAGAGGGTGAAGGCGGGCGCCTCGATCCGTTGACCGTCCTTGTCTTGACCAAGGTCGGTCCCGGGCAGTTCATCGCCGTCCCACACGCCGCGGGCGAAGCGAGGGGGTTGGCCGTTTATTGCGTGTGACCGTGTCTCGTTGGGCAGCGACCGGATCGACAGCCGCACCTTGCCGTGATGCGCGGCGATGAGATACGCGACGAGGTTCAGGTCCTCTTCGGTCAACTTCGCTTCACCGAGTTCCGCATGCGGCCGCTGCAATACCGCCAGCGCCGAGGCCAGTTCGTGGCGAAAGTGTGGGCGTCCCACGTCACGATATCGCTTCCACTCGCCCTTTGCTTTCGCCCACAATTCGCCCTCTCGCGGTGCGCCTTCGGGCAGAACTTCCTGAAACTTCCGATGCGCCTTGCCCCAGTCGTGCCAGCGGGCGGCGGTTCGCAGTGCCGCCGCCTCGCCATTGTTCAGGGACAATGAGGCGAGGATGTCCTTGATCTCCTGGCACACCTGGTCGGTGTGCTCCGCGATGGTCTGCCAGTGGCCAGTCTTCGACAACTCCTCGCCGTCGTAAGCGTCATCAGTCAATTCTTCCCGCTTGACCACGCCGATCGGATCGACTGCCGCGTTGCCCTGTGTGCCGACCCAGCCAGTCGTCAAGTCGTAGCCGCCGGTGCTGGCGTGGGCGAGATAGGTTTGGCCGGGGTAAATATCGCTCTTGTCGTTGACGCGCCGCCACTGGCCATCCAAGAAATCCCAGCGCCAGACCTGCCCTCCTACCTTCTTGCTTGCAACGAATGTCTTGAAGTCGCCAATCGGAACCGAGCACAGTTCATCGCGCACGGGGCGTCGCCACGCTTTGTCGTTCGGCGGCGGCTCATGTCCCTTGGGCCGGTCCCACGCTCGCCAAAACACCCGCACGTCGCTATCCTCGAGCTCGCGCACGTAGCGGTCGATGTCAATGTCGTTACCCGCTAGGTCCGGCGTAATATCGAACAGATCGATCAGATCGCGTTTACGGATGACGTGGGCATGTTCAAATGGGAGTTGTACCTTGGGTAAGGACTTGATGCCCACATCGTTGAGCGTCGAGAGCCACTGTGCTGATTTTGTCAACTCCTCAGGCTGCTCATGGTACGGCGGAGAGACTTTCTCCGCCTCCGCCTTCTTTGTTGGTAGGTCAACCCAAAACACTCGGGCCTGCTCGTTCTGTGTGCCGCGCCGATTGCATCGCCCAAAACGCTGTACCAACGAGGCCCACGGGGCCAGTTCCGTGAAGAGGGTCGTAGCGCTCACATCGACGCCTGCCTCGATAACCTGCGTGCTGATCACGATCGTGCCGCCAACCGGCGGATCCGTTAGTGCTGCGCCGACATGCGCCTCCCGGTCGGGCGGCCGGAATCGTGAGTGCAGCAGAACAAGACGCTCTTGATCGTTGGCGCCCCAGAGCTTGTTCATAGCTTTGTGGAGTTCACAGGCTCGTTTGACGGTGTTGACGACGACGATGGTCCGGGTACCGGGTTTGTGCGCCTTGAGTACTTCGGTGGCGAGTGCGGCCGCGTCGCCAATCCTTGCAGCGGCCTTCTGAACCGGCTTTACCGCAGTCCATCGCCGCCTAACTTCGTCGTTCTCATGATCGTCGTTCGTCAGGTCAAGGCGAAGCAAAGTATCTATACGGTCCTTGAAGTCCACCGTCTTGAGCCAATCGCGCTGCATCGTCGCCGACATCCACACGCTGGAGCAGCCGTGACCGTCTCTCGATCCGAGCAAGTGCCGGAAGGCCTCCAACTGTGTCGTTGTCGCCAGCCCGCTCCCCATCAACTGAATTTCGTCGAAGACCCACAGGGAGTCGGTATGAAGCAGGCCAAACTGTATGGGCCAACGGGCGCGACTCGCGGCATACCCACGGTTCAGCGCCCGGGATAACAGCATGTCCTGCGTGCCGATGAGGATGGCATCGTGTTCGGGATAAACGTCCCAATCCATTGCGTTCTCACCGCCCATCAGCACATGAACGGCGACATTCGATGGATCAGTGATCTCAGGGGTATGGGAGGCAATGATTGTCTTCCCTTCGTGCTCTTCCAATTCAGGATGTCCCGCGAGCAATCCAAGCTTGTGTAGCCAGATAACGGCGTTATCCCGCGTCTGCTCCACCAGTACGCGCATGGGGAGGCAGTAGACCAAGCGGCGTGGGGTACCGCGCCGGATGTGTTCCGGCGCATACCGGCGGCGCCACAACCAGCCGAGCACCACCATGGCGGTCTTGCCAAGGCCAGTGGGTACATTCACCACGTTAGGAGGCTCTTGGGCTTCTGCGAAGCCCCGTTGAAAAGGAAATGGACCGCCCGTGATTCCGGTGGCCTTGACGAATAGCTCATCAAACGTCATGGCCAACTCCCAGCAGGACGCCGCGAGCGGTTCCGGTGACGGCGGCTTTCAGTTGTTCGTACGTGAGTGGTTCGGCCATGGGTGGCGCTCCTCCCTTATTCTTCCCGTTGTTTGTAGGGACGCGCGCGCTTTTTTCGCGTGGCGGACGCCGCGTCCTATGCAACACACCAGTGATTTGCGGGATACTATATGTTTTCTGTTTCGATGATGGCAACTATACGCGGGCGGCTGCGTCGGCGGCTTGGCCTGGGCCGCGCGCCGGCGCCTGGGGCGCCTCACTCCTGAGTATGGCGCCTCGGTTTTCCAGATCCCGGAATATCGACAAGAAAATTTTGGACGGCGGGACAGCGGTATAGGAAGCGCCGGGAAAGGCCGGATTTTCGCGGGTCTGCACGCCTTGAATAGGAAGACCTGGCCTCGCGATGCGCGTTCCGGCGCCCGCGCCACGGCCTTGAAAGGAACGCACATGACGCGCAAGCGTAGGAATTTCGCGGGGGCCGAGCAGGCGAGCGTCCTTCGCCGGTGTTTCTTGGAGCAGGTTCCGATCTCGGAGGCGTGGGAGCAGGCAGGCGTTCAGCCGGCCCAGTTCTATGAGTGGCAAGAG
>SLHB01000310.1 GCA_007136375.1 Candidatus Hydrogenedentota bacterium | reverse complement strand
TCCGGCTTCCCCTCACGTTAGCCATTATCGATGGCATGACGGTCCGGGTCGGATCGGACCGGTACATAGTGCCGACCTTGGCTGTCGTCCGGGCGGTGCAGCCCGAGGCGAGCCAGCTTAACGCCGTGCTCGGCAAGGGTGAAATCCTGTCCGTCCAGGGCGTCTCCCTTCCGCTTATTCGCATGCACCGGCTCTTTAATGTGCAGGACGGCGAAACAAAACCTGAACGGGCCCTCGCCGTCGTGGTGGAGGAGGGGGAGCAACGGGCGGCGTTGTTGGTGGATGAATTGCTCGGTCAACAACAGATCGTCATTAAGTCTTTGGGCGAAAGCTTTAGCGGCCTGCCCGGAGTGAGCGGAGGCGGCATCATGTCGGACGGAAAGGTCGCGCTCATCGTGGATGTGGCCAGTCTGATTCGGGCCGCCATTGGAGCGAGGCCGGCGGCGTGACGCCCCGGGTTGATCTGCATGGACGCAATCGCGTCCCCACGACAAGGAGTACAGAATGGTATGAGTGAACAAGCGACAGGAAACAGCGCAACCATCGGGTCCGCCCTTGCCGGAAAGTATCTGACCTTCGCGTTGGAAAACGAGATCTACGGTCTCGACATCCTGAAGGTCCAGGAAATTATCGGCATGATGGAAGTGACCCGCGTGCCACGCGCGCCGGCCTATGTGCGCGGCGTCGTGAACCTGCGGGGGAAGGTGATACCCGTGGTGGATCTCAGGACCAAGTTCGGCATGGGCGTCCAGGAGGACACCGTGCGGACCTGCATCGTTGTGGTGCAGGCCAACACGGCGAATGGGGAGTTGACCGTGGGCGGCATTGTCGACGAGGTTTCCGAGGTGGTCGATATCGGGCAAGGCGAGATCGAGCCGACGCCGTCCTTGGCGGGAGGCGGCGGCGAGGAAAGCTTTGTCACGGCGATCGGCAAGGTTGAAGGCAAGATGGTGATGTTATTGGACGCAAACAAGGTGTTTGCGTCAGACGAGTTGAACGCGGCCATGGCGGCCGCGGTGTAGCAAACAACCTATCCGAAGCAAAGACTCTATTAAGGACGTGCGCGGACTGTATTTAGGCCTGTACACGCGCCATTCCCAGGGAGTCTTGCTCCTGAGATAACGGAGGAATTGCATGCGAAACAAGAGTTTGAAGTTTAAGCTTGTTACGAGCTTTGTTGTTGTGGCGGCCCTGACGCTAGGGGTCGGATTTACGGGATGGTGGGGATTGTCTTCGGTCTCCGGATACCTGCACGAAATCGCGGAAGAGCGGCTGCCCGCGGTGCAAGCCCTCGAGAGCATGGAGGGTGATATGGAGCGTATTGTCTCGATTCAACGCACCATGCTGAGTCCCCGAGTCGATCTCGACGCCAGAAACGCGCTACATCGGCGTCTGACAGAGATCCGGGAGTCCTACACGGAGTCGTGGGACACATACCTCGCCCTGCCACAGTCCACCGAGGAACAACGGCTCAGCCGGGAACTGGAGAACGCCCTGGGGCAATGGCGAGACGCCAACAACGTGTTCTTCGAAGTGGCTCGCGAACTCGAGGCGAGCGGCGTCACGAGCCCGGCCTTTCTCCAGGCGGACGTGGAGGGCTTCATGGCCGCGTACCACCGGCTGCATCGGGAAGCCGCGGATACAGCGCGCATGGGCGAGCCGGTGTCCACGCGCCACGGCGACGCCAGCGCCAGCGTCCTTGGCCAGTGGCTCGATTCGCACCAGACCAGCAATCCCGTGATCGTGGCGGCCATCCAAGAAGCCGGTCCGGCTCATCGCGAGTTCCATGAGAGCATCGCGGCGATGCAAGAAGCCGTGGAGCGGTCCGACACGGGAGCGGCACAACGCGTCTACGATCGGCGTCTTGTCCCGGCCAGCGCGCAACTTCAGGAGACGCTGGGCGCTGTGCTCGACGAAGCCCACCGTGTGCGCGGTTTCCTTGACAGCATGGAACAGCAGGCCCTGATCGTCGCCGCCGGCTATTTCGATGAGTTTACCGGTGTCATGGAAGAGCTCCTTCACTACAACATCAGCGCGGCCGATGCGACGCGCGAGGAGGCCTTCGCCACCGAAGCGTGGGCGACGGGCATTGTGTTCGGCGGCATGCTGGGCGGCGCCGCGCTGGCCCTGACGCTGGGCTTCTGGATGAGCTTGAGTATCACCCGCGCTCTGAATCGGGTCATCAGCGGTCTACAGGAGGGTTCGGAACAAGTCGCGTCCGCGTCGGGCCAGGTGTCCGAGAGCAGCCAGCAAATGGCCGAAGGCGCGAGTGAACAGGCTTCGAGCCTGGAGGAGACGTCCGCGTCGTTGGAAGAGATGTCGTCCATGACGAAGCAGAACGCGGAGAACGCAAAGCACGCCCTGGGCATGTCCACGGAGACCACGGAAGCCGGTCACCGGGCGCAGGAGGCCATGAAGCGGATGGCCGACGCCATCAAGCGCATTAAGTCGTCTTCGGAAGAAAGCGCGAAGATCAACAAGACCATTGACGAGATCGCCTTCCAGACCAATCTACTGGCGCTGAACGCGGCGGTGGAGGCGGCGCGGGCTGGCGAAGCAGGCAAAGGCTTCGCCGTGGTTGCCGAAGAGGTCCGGAACCTGGCGCAACGCAGCGCCGAGGCGGCGAAGTCGACGGCGGAGCTCATCGAGACGTCGCAACGTAACGCCGAGGATGGCGTGAACGTCACGTCCGAGGTGGCGGAGATCCTGGAGAATATCGCCGCTTCCGACGAGAAGGTAAGCCAACTCGTCAATGAAGTGTCCGCGGCGAGCAACGAGCAGGCCCAGGGCATCGAACAGATCAACTCCGCCATGGCGCAAATGGATCAGGTGACGCAGAGCGCCGCCGCGAACTCGGAAGAAACCGCTTCGGCCAGTCAGGAGTTGTCCGCCCAGGCCCGGACGCTGAACGAACTCGTCGCCGCGTTGGTGACAGTCGTACATGGCGGGAACGGCAAGACGAGCCACAGGCAGCCCAGCGCCCATCGCGAGGCGCAAGGGCACAGCTCGTCCACTCATGCGCCGGTGCGTATCGACGCTCCGGCGAAGCAGGCCCACGGCGTGGCGCGTCGCACGAACGGCGGCCAGAACGCATCAAGCGCCCGGCGTCCGGAGTTGGCGGGCGTCGGCGCGCCAGCGAACGGTCATCGCAACGGCGGCCACAAGCCGGCGTCTCCCGGCGAGGAAGTGATTCCTCTGGACGATGACGACTTCAAGGACTTCTAGTCCCGGCGGCTGTTTTCGGCGACGCTGATACCCGGAAGGAGGCGGCGCGG